>JAGQSN010000189.1 GCA_020439555.1 Acidimicrobiales bacterium
GAAGCCGGGACGGTTGAGGAAGATGCAGGCGTCCTCGACGATCCGGGTGGTGGTCGACCCCTCGTCGTCGGTCGTCGTGATGCCCTCCGCCAAGCCGACGTCGCGGAACTGCCACTGGGACGGACTCAGGCGTTCGGCCATCGCCTCGACGTGGGCGATGTCGTCTGCTCCGGTGAAGTGGGCGCCGTACGAACAGCATCCCTGGACTGCCTCGGAGAAGTCCTCCGTGAGCACGCCCTTGCAACCCCGCCCGAAGATGCAGGTCCAGTTGCTCGTGAGGAACGTGACGTCGAACAGCCATGTTCTGTCCTCCTCCGGATCCTCGAACGAGACCCACTCGTGAAGATCGGAAGGCACTGCCACGGTCGGCGAGGCTAATCAGCGGCAGGGTCGCGCCGGTAAGCGGAGGTCCCTGTCGCCGTCAATCGAAGTCGTCTCGGTGGTCGTCGGGTTCTTCGAGGAGGTGGACCGCCTTCTCCACGGCCCGCCGGGCGCGTGTCAGACGCTTCTCGTCGACGGGAAGTTCGGTTCCCCCGGCGTCGATCGACTCGCGGAGCCGTTGGATGGCCAGATCCGCCAGTTCCTCGGCGATCTGCTCCAGTCGTCCTCTGATTTCGTCGAACTCGCCGGCCATCAGCCGATCATGTCAGACCGGCGGAGGGAGCCGAACCGAGCGAGTTGATCGCCCTGATGAGCCTGTGCAGGGAACCGACCTTGTACTGGTCGAGCACGAGCACGAGGCGGGGGAGGTCCAGCTTGTCCTTGTCGGTGCGTTCCGCGCTCAGCGGTTCGGTGGCCTCGATGCGTCCCTCGGTGAGCATCCAGCCGAACTCCTCGGCCAGTTGTTCGACCTCCGCATCGGTCGGTCGCGCACGAAGGCGGAGCACCAGGCGCTTGCCGACCCATCGCAGGGAGTCGTAGTTCCGCCAGAACCCGTTGATCTCCTCCACCGCCGCTTCGACGGAGTCGGTGATCAGGACCCGGTCCAGGTCGTCGGGGGAGACGACGCCACCAGGAATGAGCTCGTCGTCCACGAAACGTTGAAGGCCGTGCCAGAACGTCCCGCCGGGCTGGTCCAACAACACGATCGGGGTCGGTTCGGCCTTGCCGGTCTGCTGGAGGGTGAGCAGCTCGAACGTCTCGTCCAGAGTGCCGAAGCCACCGGGGACGCTCACGAATCCGCGGGACTCCTTCACGAGCATGAGCTTTCGCGTGAAGAAGTACTTCATCGTCACGTGCTTCGGGTCGTCGTTGATCAGCGCGTTCGCCTGTTCCTCGAACGGGAGCCTGATGCTCACCCCGAAGGATCGCCCCGGCCCTGCCCCTTCCGTGGCAGCCTGCATGATCCCGGGTCCGGCACCGGTCACGACCATCCAACCGGTCGCGGCGAGCGCGGCGGCGACGTCATGGGCCTGCCGGTAGAGGGGGGAGTCCGCCTTGGTGCGGGCGGATCCGAAGATCGTCACCTTCGGGACACCGTCATAGGGCGCGAAGGTCCGGAAGGCTTCGCGCATCTCGGTGAGCGCGGCGGCGGTGATCTTCAGGTCGAGACGGTCCGTGCCGTCGAGCCCGAGACCCAGGCCCGTGGAGACGATCCGGGAGATGAGGGCCCGGTCGCGCGTGATGCCGGTTTCGGCGAGGAGGTCTCCCACGGAGGCGATCACCGCGTCCGGTAGCGCATCTGCGGTCGTCGTCGAGCCCGACGCCTGCGGGTCGGGGCCAGCCGGGGACTGCGTGGTCTGGTCGGTCATCGTCGGATCGGTTTCCGGGGACTACGCCATCTCGGGGACTGGTCGGCCGTACAACGTGGTGCGCCGAACCAATCGACGGCCCACGGGCTCGACGAGATCACGGAACCCGGCTTCGTCCATGCCCTGTCCGTGGCTCGCACCGGCAGCCCGGGAGATGTTCTCGTCGATGAGCGTCCCTCCGAGGTCGTTCACCCCTGCCCGCAGGAGCTGCCGCACGCCTCCGACGCCGAGTTTCACCCAGGAGGCCTGCACGTTGTCGATGAAGCCGTGGTAGGCGATGCGTCCGACGGCGTGTACGAGGATCACCTCCCGCCATGTGGGGCCACGGCGGGCGGCCTTCTGGAGGTAGATCGGCGAGGCCATGTGGACGAATGGCAGGGGGACGAACTCGGTGAACCCGCCGGTCTCGGCCTGGAGGTCGCGGGTGCGCAGCAGGTGCGTCACCCACGAGCGTGGATGCTCGATCGATCCGAACATGATCGTGACGTTCGAGCGCAACCCGACGCTGTGCGCGGTGCGATGTGCCTCCAACCATTCGTCGGTGGAGATCTTGTCGGGACAGAGGACTGCCCTCACGTCGTCGTCGAGGATCTCCGCGGCCGTGCCGGGCAGGGTCGCCAGCCCAGCGTCGCGGAGGCGCGTCAGGTAGTCCGCGAGTGGTTCACCGAGACGTTTCGCCCCTTCGGTCACCTCGAGGGCGGTGAAGCCGTGGACGTGCATGTCCGGCACTGCTTCCTTCACGGCCCGCGTGACGTCCAGGTAGTAGTCGCCGTCGAAGTTCGGATGGATACCGCCCTGGAGGCACACCTCCGTGGCTCCCAGCTCCGCCGCCTCGCGGGTGCGTTCCGCGATGTCGTCGAGGGTCAGCATGTACGGCGTGCCACGGAGGTTCAGGGACAGGGGTCCCTTCGAGAAGCCGCAGAACCGGCACTTGAA
>JAGQSN010000190.1 GCA_020439555.1 Acidimicrobiales bacterium
TGTCGGAGGCCGACGGCAGCGAGGTCCCCTACGACCGCATCGTCAAGGGCTACGAACTGGCGTCGGGGACCTACGTGACGCTCACCAACGAGGAGCTCGAAGGCCTCGACCCGAAGGCCAGCCGCGCCATCGACCTGGTGCGCTTCGTCGACCAGTCGACGATCGACCCCATCTACTACGACAGCGCCTACCTGCTCGGTCCCGACCCGGCAGCTCCGAAGCCGTACATGCTCCTGCGTCAGGCGATGGCCGACGCCGGCAAGGTGGCTGTCGGAACCTTCGTGATGCGGGGCAAGGAGAGGCTCTGCGCCCTCCGTCCCGGCGACGACGGCCGTTCCCTCCTGCTCAACACGATGCGCTACGCGGACGAGATCCGTTCGATCTCGGAGATCGACGAGTTCGAGGCGCTCGAAGACGTCTCGGTCACCGACGCCGAGTTGGCGATGGCCGAGCAGTTGATCGCGAGCCTCGACGGCGATTTCGATCCCGAGGAGTACCACGACGAGTACCGCGAGAAGGTGCTCGAACTGATCGGCCGGAAGAGCGAGGGCGAGGACGTCGTGACCCCGCAGGTACCGGCGGAGCCGAACAAGGTGATCGACCTCATGGCGGCCCTCGAGGCGAGCGTCGCCGAGGCGAAGGCCGCACGGAAGCGCCATCCGACGACCGCCGCCGACGACGACGTCGAGAGCGGGGCTCCTACGTCGAAGCCTTCGAAGGCCGACAAGGCCGCCAAGGCAACCAAGGCGGCTAAGAAGAAGGCACCGGCCAAGCGCTCCTCGGCCCGCAAGTCCGCCTGATCCGTCGGTGGTGGCAGCCGACCGCGTGAACGTCGGGGTGGGCGAGCGGACCCTGACGGTCTCGAACCTCTCCAAGGTGCTGTACCCGCAGGTCGGGTTCACGAAGGCCGACGTCATCGAGTACTACGTGCGGATCGCGCCGGTGATGCTGGCGCACGTCGCGGACCGGGGAGTGACGCTTCGGCGGTTCCCGAACGGCGTCGACGGCAAGTCGTTCTTCGAGAAGCGTTGCCCGAGCCACCGGCCGGACTGGATCGGCGTGGTCGACGGGCCGGGTGACCGTGGGGGTCCGATCGGATACTGCCGACTCGACGAGGTTGCCGCACTCGCGTGGGCGGCGAACCTGGCCGCTCTGGAGATCCACTCGCCGATGGCGCGCGCGGTCGACATCGACCGGCCGACGATGGTCGTCTTCGACCTCGACCCGGGCCCTGGTACAGTGATGGTCGAGTGCGCCGAAGTGGCTCTGTGGATCCGTGACGTGCTCGACGGCGTGGGCTTGGAGGCCCATCCGAAGACGTCCGGGTCGAAAGGTCTCCAGGTCTACGTCCCGCTCAACACCCCGGTCGACCACGAGACGTGCTCAGGATTCGCCCTCGCCGTGGCCCGGGTGATCGAGAAGGCGAACCCGAACAGGGTCGTGACCACGCAGACGAAAGCTGCCCGGGTCGACAAGGTCCTCATCGACTGGAGCCAGAACAGCCGCCACAAGACGACGATCGCGCCGTATTCGCTGCGCGCCCGACCGACACCGACGGTGTCCACGCCCGTCACCTGGGCCGAGGTCGAGGGTGCGTCGACAGGTGAGGCCCTGAGCTTCGAGGCGTCCGACGTGCTCGATCGGGTCGCCGAGGTGGGGGACCTGTTCGCCCGCACCCTCGACGTCGAGCAGGTGCTGCCCGGACGTTGAGACCCGGCCGACGATCCTCCACCTCTCACTGCCCGGCGATGGTGTAGACCGATCCGAGCCGACCTCGGCAGATCAGGTCGGTGCGAATGCCGGTATCCGGATCACCCCACGGAACCTCCTGTGCCCGAAACGCTGCTCCAGGATGTAAGTCCCTACCGGACACGACGTGCCTCGCTCGTGCGCGGCGACGACGACACTTACCTGTACCTGGAGGACATCACCGGTGCGTCGCCCCGGACGATCTCTGCGGTCTGGGTCGGCAACGGAACGCCTGCACCGACACGGTCGGAGGTGTCCACCGAGCGCGGGGCTCCGGCGAGGATGCTGGCCAGGGGAACCCGTCATCCCGACGGTTGCCCGGCGTTGACAGCGCCGCGGATCGTGTGGTTCGAGGAGGGGGACGGCATGGCACTCGTCGACGGCGACGAGACCATCGCGGTCGTACCCGGCTGGGCAGGAACGGACGGTTTCTACGGATACTCGCGGTGGGCGGTCGGAAGGAGTCCCCTCGCCTGGGAACTCGAAGGCGAGGCGGCCGCGATGTTCGCCGAGAAGGTGGCTCGCTCAGCCTCGTACTGGAACTGGCGTCTCGCGCCGGCGGCACGTGCCTGGGACGAGATCCGCAGTGACGGACTGGAACACCTGACCCGACGGCTCGGCCCGGCCGAGAACGTGCAGGAGGTTTCGGGTCGCTTCCCCGAACTCGTCGTCTCACGCCACCGGGCGGGTACGACCGACGTGTGGGTCACGGCGACGACGGGTCTGTCTGGCGCCCGCATGGCAGGGGTCGAGCGCCACGTGGACGACCCTTCGCCGGTGTCGCGGGTCGAACTGGCGCTCGCCAGGGACCGCCCGGACGCGCCCGGAGCGGAACTGCTCGCCGCCCTGGCCGGGATCCCGTTCGGGCGTTGCACGTGGTTCGGGGACGGTCACACGATCGGCGGATCCCCGGGAGCGTTCCCCGATCTCGGACCGGACTGCGTGGCCGTGCTCCTGACGACGACCCCTCCGGGGCACCCACCGGACCTGTCGGGTGTCGAGAGACGAGGAGACCCGGTGCGCTACCTGTGGGTGGTGGGCCTGGACGCGGCCGGTTTCCGGATCTCACGGGCCCGTGGTGCTGCCACGACGATCGCGAGGCTTGCCGATTCCGGACGGACCTGGGTGCAGCGAACCGTCAGCCCGCCAGTCGAGAGGTTCTGAGCTACCCGTTGCCCGGTTCCCGCCTCGTCACCTGGCCACGAAGTACTTGGCCTTCGGGTGGTGGCAGATGATCGCCGAGGTCGACTGCTCAGGGTGGAACTGGTAGCCGGTGTCCTCGTTGCACTCGAGGCCGATGCGCTGACCTTCGAGGAGGTGGAAGACCGTTTCGTTGTCCTCGAGGTCGGGGCACGCCGGGTATCCCCACGAGTAGCGACCACCCCGGTACTTCTGGCGGAACAGCCCGGCCAGGCTCGGGCCGTCCTCGTCCGCGTAACCGAGTTCTTCACGGATGCGGCGGTGCCACAGCTCGCAGAGCGCCTCGGCCATCTCCACGCCGAGGCCGTGGAGCATCATGTACTCCTGGTAGCGGTCCTGGGCGAAGAGCTCGGCGGTGCGTTCGGAGACTGCGGCGCCCATCGTGACGATCTGGAACGCCACGTAGTCGAGTTCGCCGCTGTCGATCGGCCGGAAGAAGTCGGCGATGCAGTAGAAGGGCTCCTTGGTGGAGCGTGGGAAGTGAAGACGTGCGATCTCCTCGTTGCGCTCCCGGTCCTTCCAGACGACGAGGTCGTCGCCGTCACCGTTGGCGGGCCAGTAGCCGTACACGACGGCGGGTTGGAGCAGATCGTCCTTGCGGGTGCTGTCGAGCAGGGCCCGTAGTTCGGGGCGGAGCCTGGCCTTGAACGCGTCGTCGTCCTCGCCTTCCTCGGGACGGAATCCCCAATGGGTGCGGAACACCATCGTCTCGTTCAGGTACGAGGCGATGTCGTCGAGCGGGATCCCACGAACGACGCGGCTGCCGATGAACGGCGGCTCGAACACCTTGTTGTCGGTCTCGACGTCGGGGGAGCGGTCGGGCACGTCGACGGCTTCGGCGGCCTCGATTCCGAGGCGGGCGAGGGAGGGGACTCGGGACTCGGACGGGACGACTCCCCAGTCCGGGTCGTCGGTGGAGGGGTCCCGTCGGATCTCGCCGAGGCGATCCATGACGCGGAGTCCTTCGAAAGCGTCCTTTCCGTAGAACAGGCGGCCCTCGTACACCTCACGCAGGTCTCGTTCCACGTAGGTGCGGGTCAGTGCGGCACCGCCCAGCAGGACGGGGATGTTCGACAGGTTGCGCTCGTTCAACTCTTCGAGGTTGTCGCGCATGATGAGCGTCGACTTCACGAGCAGGCCGCTCATCCCGATCGCGTGCGCGTCGACCTCCAGTGCCTTCTCGATCATCTCCGAGATCGAGACCTTGATGCCGACGTTGTGGACCT
>JAGQSN010000191.1:0-2727 GCA_020439555.1 Acidimicrobiales bacterium
GCAGGAACAGGGCGAGGAGCGAGCCACCGAAGCCGAATCCGACGAGGATCGCCGAGCTGGTGTTCTGGAACACGAGGATGATGACGGTCGCGCCGAGAAGGCCGAGGCCTGCGGTGGCGAGGCCTACTGCGCCACCGGTGCGGATGGCGACGGTGAGCGCCCCGCCGAAGTCGCTACGGGTGGCCGCCGCGGTGGTGCGGATGTTGCCTCGGGTGGCGAGCCACATACCGAGGAAGCCGATCGCACCCGACGCCAGTCCACCGGCGAGGAACGCCAAGGTCCGGAACAGACCCGACTGGGCGAAGCCCAGCGCGACGTCGCCGTTGTCCTTCAGGATCTTCGACGACGTGATGAACACCACGATCGCCAGCGGGATGACGATGACACCGATCGTGCGGAACTGGCGCGTGATGTAGGCCATCGCGCCTTCCTGGATCGCCTTGGCGATCTTCTTCATCTCCGGCGTGCCGTCGTCGGCGGAGAGGACGCCCTTCACGAGCAGGAACCCCACCCCGAGGCCGACCAGCGCGATCGCCAGCGAGAAGAAGAGGAGTGCTTTGTCGGTTCCGCCCAGGATGAAGTCCTGGTAACCGCCTTCGGCTGCGAGCAGTGGCACCGGTGTTCCTTCGGGAGTCGGGGACAGGGGTGTGCTCAGGTGTCGGGGATCCGGGGCCGGGGGGCACCTGATCGCGCCGCACCCGACACGAAGATCGGCCCATTCGCTACTACGTCACCGGTGGTGGTGGCAAAAACGCACAAGCTCGAAACGAAGGGGTGCCGTCAGTTCAGCCAGTCCTTCGTCTGGTCCTTCACCCGGTCGATGATGTCGCCCATGACGAGGTTCATGTCGAGGAGGTGGAGGCCCCACTCAGGGGTGAGGCGTCCACCCAGGTCGGTGACCCGCCTCTCCTCCCGGCCGACGGTCTCGGTCACCTCCAGGTAGTGGGCCCCGCGGGAGTTGGTCGTGCAGCGGCCCGTCACCAGTCCCGGAAGGGACACGAAGGGGGTGTCGACCTCGCCGGTCCCGTCGGCCAGCCAGGTGCGGGGCAAGGCCTCCTTGGGTGGGGCGAGTATCGACCGGCCGCGCTCGCTGGGGAAGTAGCCGTGCAGGGCAACCGATTCGGTGGACTTGTTCTCGCCGACCGAGGCAGGGTTCACGCAGGCTGCGACGCCCTCTCCCTCCCGGACGACTCCGAAGATCGTGTTGGCGGGCGGGGGCGCGTCTTCGGCGAACGACGCCCAGGTCGTCACGCAACCGGCGGTGGACGGGTCGGCGCAGACCGGCACGTGCTCGTAGTCGCCGCCGATCAGCTTCCCCTCGGGAACGGCCACCCACCAGCCGGCCAGGTAGGCCCCGACCAGTAGACGGCGCACGTCGTCGTTGGGATCGACTTCTTTCTTGATGAGTTGGCTGAGCAGGTCCGCGCCCTGGGAATGCCCGACGAGGACGAAGCCGCGCCCACCGTTGTCCTTCGCCATGTACGTGCGGAAGGCGTCGAGCACGTCCGCGAGGGGGTCGGCCTTGGGGCCCACGAGCTTCGCGTCGGTGCCGGTGAGGGCCGCCACCAGACCGGTCAGGGTGCGCTGGCGGTAGACGGGAGCGAACACGCGGCAAACCGAGCCGAGCCGGGCGGCCTGCTGGAGGGTGACGAACTCCTCCTCGTCCGGCGAAGCGTTCCAGTCGCTGTAGGTGGTCTCGTCCTGGGAGATCGTCGGGTAGACGTAGAAGCAGTCGATCGGGGCGTCGGGGTCGGCCTCGAAGCGTTCTACCTTCATCGAACCGTCGGACGACACGACCGTCGTGTCGAGGTCCTGGTCGCAGACATCGGTCTGGTCGGGCCGACACAGCCAGTGGGCACTGTCGTCGTAGTTCTCGCTCTTGTAGTCCGCGTAGCGGGCGAGCGTCGTCCCCTCGGGGGTGGCGTCGGCGGGCGTCGAAGTCGTTGCCGAAGCAGCAGCGGTCGCCGTGGTCGGTGCGGTCGTGTCCGACGAGCTGTCGTCCGAACTACTGCAAGCAGGTACGAGGAGGAGCAGCGCGGCCGCGGCTGCGCAGGAGAGTCTTCTCAGGGAGGGCACGGCCCGGACCGTAACCGCGAACCGTGGCGTCGGTTCGGTGCGATCAGGACGGGCCGAACCCGTACGGGATCACTTCTGGGTGAGGCGCTTGCGGTTCTTGAACTTGGCCTTCAGGTACTCGCTGTTCATCAGCGCGATGAAGTCGATCGAGATCGACTTCGGGCACGCCTTCTCGCACTCACCGTGGTTCGTGCAGGAACCGAAGTACTCCTCCATCGTGTCGACCATGGCCTCGACGCGCTTGTAGCGCTCCGCCTGGCCCTGCGGGAGCAGGTTGAGGTGAGACACCTTCGCCGAGGTGAACAGTTGGGCGGCCGAGTTCGGGCACGCCGCGACGCATGCGCCACAGCCGATGCAGGCTGCGGCGTCCATCGCGGCGTCCGCGACCGGCTTCGGGATCGGTGTCAGGTTCGCGTCGGGGGCACCGCCGGTCTCGGCGGTGATGAAGCCACCGGATTCGATGATGCGGTCGAAAGCGGACCGGTCGACCATCAGGTCCTTGACGATCGGGAATGCGGTGGCCCGCCACGGCTCGACGACGACCTCTTCGCCCTCGTGGAACTTGCGCATGTGGAGCTGGCAGGTGGCGGTGCCCTCCTGCGGACCGTGCGCGTGGCCGTTGATCATCAGCGAGCAGGTGCCGCAGATGCC
>JAGQSN010000191.1:2799-3067 GCA_020439555.1 Acidimicrobiales bacterium
TCTCGAGGAACGACATCTCGTCCTTCACACCCGGAACGTCGATCACGTCGAAGTGACCCGGGGCGTCGGGCCCGTCCTGGCGCCAGACCTTGAGCTTGATGTTGATCTCTTTGCTCACTTGTAACTCCGAACGGCGAGCGGAACGGCGTCGAAGAGGATCTCCTCGACGTGACGGGTGGGTTCTGCGGCGTTGCCGGTCCATTCCCAGGCGGCGACGTGACCGAAGTGCTCGTCGTCACGTTGGGCCTCGCCCTCTTCGGTCTGGTGC
>JAGQSN010000192.1 GCA_020439555.1 Acidimicrobiales bacterium
ACTCGTCGGTTTCTGGCAACCTGCCCGCGTGACTGAGCCTTCGAACGACCGCTATCGGGCAGATATCCGCTGGACCACCCATGGCGTCGCCCACGTGACCGCCGGAGACTGGGCCAGCCTCGGGTTCGGTCAGGGTTGGGCTTGTGCACGTGACCACCTCGGGATCCTCGCCGATCAGGTGGTGAAGGTCCGTGGGGAGCGGGCCCGCTACCACGGGCCCGGCATCGACGATCACAACGTGGTCCGGGACCTCGGCTATCGGGCCCTGGATCTCGGCACGCGCGCCGCGGACCTTCGGGCGGCGCAGAGCCCTGTCGTCCAGTCCGTGGTGGAGGGATACGTCGCCGGGCACAACGCGTACCTTGCCGAGGCGGTCGCCGAGGGCTCCGTGCCGAGATGGTGCCGCGGGGCGGAGTGGTTACGGCCGATCGACGTCGAGGACTACTACCGGGTTCTGGTCGACGTGATGATCCTCGCGAGCGGCCGGAATCTGGTCGGCGTCATCGGCTTGGCCGAACCACCAGGTCCCGACGGCCCTCGCCCCGCTGCACCGCTGGAAGCGCTCACAGGCCCGGTCGAGGGAGCCGGCAGCAATGCCTGGGCGTTCGGGTCCCGGGGAACAGCTTCCGGAGGTGGCCTCCTGCTCGCGAACCCTCATTTCCCCTGGAACGGGGAAGCAAGGTTCTGGGAGTCCCACCTGATCCTGGAATCCGACGGGCACCGCTCGCTCGACGTGTACGGCGTTGGTCTGGTCGGAATGCCCGGTGTCCAGATCGGCTTCAACAGCCATGTGGCGTGGACCCACACGGTCTCGAAGGGACACAGGTTCACGATCGCGAAGCTCGACCTCGTCGAGGGTTCGCCGACGGAGTACCGCTTCGGTGACGAGCAACGGATGATGGTGCCGTCCGCGCACCGCATCGAGGTTCTCGGTGGTGAAGAAGTGGAGCGGACGGTGTGGTGCAGCCATCACGGCCCGATGCTGAACCTCCCGCTGCTGGGCTGGAGCGAGACGACCGCCTTCACGTACCGGGACGCGAACCTCGACAACGTCTCCGCGTTCCCGACGTGGATGGCGATGATGCAGGCACGTTCGATCGACGACATGAAGGACGCGTTCGCCGAGCACCAGGGGATCCCGTGGGTGAACACGTTGGCGGTCGATCGCTCAGGACGCGCCTGGTACATCGATGGTTCCGCGACACCGAAGCTGACCGGGACGGCGCAACGCCGCTTCGTGGAGCGTCTGGGTTCGGATCTCGTCGCCGCGCTCCTGTTCGAGAACCGGGTGGCGTTGCTCGACGGCAGCGAACCCGACGACGAGTGGGTCGAGGCAGACGGTGCTCGCTCCCCCGGTCTCGTCCCGTACGCCGACCAACCTCAACTCGAGCGGGACGACGTGCTGGTGAACGCGAACGACTCTGCCTGGTCGACGAACCTCGACGAACCTCTGACCGACCACCAGGTCCTGCATGGCCTCGAACGGGTGCCGTTCACGCAGCGCACCCGCCGCAACCATCTCGCCGCTCGTGCTCAGGCGACTCAGGGGGCGACGATCGACAGCGTCCTGGCGGCCATGTTCGACAACGTCAGCGGCACCGCCGATCTCGCCCCCGCAGTTGCAGTGCGGTTGAGGGAAGCCGGGATGGGCACCGAGGCCGACGTGCTCGAAGGCTGGGACGGCCGCTACGAGTTGGGTTCGCGTGGCGCGGCCTTCTGGCGTGAACTGATGGCGGGTTTCACGCCGGCGCAACTGCTGGACGGACCGCCGTTGTGGGCGAAGGGTTTCGACCCTGATGACCCGTTGTCGACACCGTCGGGTCTCGCCGTCGCGCCACCGGACGGTCCCGATCCCGTCGTGGTGGCGGCCCGAACCGCCGTCGACATGCTCGCCAGGGCGGGCGTCGCCCTGGATGCCCCGCTCGGGGAAGTGCAGTGGGTAACCCGCGGGAAGACCCGCGTACCGATGCACGGCGGCGGCGAACCGGACGCCGTTGCGAACATCATGACGGCATCGGCGACCCTCCGATCCACGACGCTCCAGCCGCCGGTCGAGGCGGTCGAACGGTTCCCGGAGCGCCTGATGCGCACCGGCCTCGGGCCTGGTGGCTACTCGTGCATCTACGGAGCGAGCATCGTCCTGGCCGTAGAGATGACCTCGGACGGTCCGACCGCGAAGGGTTTGCTGGCCTACGGCCAGTCATCGGACCCGGACCGACCCGACACCGCCGAGCAGGCCGAGGCCTTCTCAGCGAAACGCTGGAGGACGATCAGCTACACGGATGCAGCGATCGAGGAGGAAGTCCTCGATCGCTGCACGGTGAGTGGCTGAACCGAAGCGCTGTGCGACCGATCGATCAGTTCTGGTCGCTCACCTGTGAGTTCCACACGGGCGCGCCCGCCTCGATCCCGCCCCGAACCGTCGCTCTGGTGGGTAGCGCCAGCGGGAGGTCGTCGCCGAGAAGGCGGGAGATGAGAGCGATGATCGCGGACACGGCATCGGCCACCTCGGCGTCGTCGCGTGTAGGCAGCGGTGCCCGCTCCCGGTCCACTCGATCGAATGCTGCGAGCAGGACCTTGAGGTGCGGTTCGTACTCGGCCTGCCAGCGGTCGCTGATCTGTTCGAATTCGGACCAGACGTCGAGGCCGTCCAGCAGGAGACCGAACGACAGGTTTCCGAGCAGAAATGCCCGGGCGTAGTCGCGGATGGCCAGCATCCGTTTCAGGTCGCGACCCATCGGCGAGTCGAACGGCGAATCACCGTCTTCAGTTGTCGAAACTCGCAGGTTGTCGCTCAAAAGGTCACCGCCCAGGTCGCTGACCACCCAGACAGCGAGGTTACCAGCGGTCGCGGTCTAGAAAACCGTCAATCAGTGGTGATGCGGCCACCATCTCACGCTGAGTGGTGAGAGTTGATCAGGCCCAATCGGGTTCCCACACCCTCGGGCGCGATGATCAGCAACTCCGACACCGCCCTGCTCACGCCCACGTAGAGGAGATCCTCGCGGACCTCACCGTGGTCGGTGACGAGCAGGACCGTGTCGGATTCGAGGCCCTTGGCCCGGTGGACGGTCTGGACGACGATCCCGTTCGCCCGGTCCTCCCAGCCCGTCAGTCCAAGGTCTGCGGTGAGGCGGTCCCGAAGGGCGGTGGAGAACGTGAGCACCATGACGGTGCCCGGATCACGTTCGTCGAGAACTAGTCGGTCGATCAGGTCACGCACGACCTCGACGATCCGATCCTGGTCGCCTTCGTCGACCGACACGTACTCCAGTCCGATGGCATCGGGTGCCTCGGAGGGCGACGCCGCTCCCCCGAGACGTCTCCGCAGGAGCCGACCGATCTCCTTGGCGTTGCGGCAGTTGACGGTCAGTTCGGCCTGGACCCAACCGTCCTCGGCCGCGGGTGCCACGAAACCACGGCTGTAGAGCATCTGTGCACGGTCCGCGAGCAGGTACATGCGACGCGGCCCTTCGGGATCGAGGAGCGTCGCCAACAGCGCCAGCCATGCGGGGCTGAAGTCCTGTGCTTCGTCCACGACGATCGTGTCGAACCGACTCGTGACGAGATGCCAGTCCGCTTGCAGGTGACCGATTCCGACGGTGTTCCACCAGTTGTTGTCAGCATCGTTCGGGATATCGATCGGCGGCATACCTTCGAGGTCGAAGGCGAGACGCAGGAACGGTCCGACCACGAAGTCCTCGTCGTCGACGGCCAGGTCGCGAAGGTGGCCGGCCAGCGGATCGTTGAAACAGGTCAGCAGGACCCTCTCGTCGCGGGCGAACGCACGCCGTGCCCAGGCAAGACCGAGCCGGGTCTTGCCGGTCCCGGCCGCACCGTTGACGATCACCCGACGGTTCGCGTCGAGGGTCTCGAGCGTCCTGACCTGCGTGGCGCAGAGGTCGTTGAGGCGTGACCTGGCGTGGCGTTGCCGGGCCAAGTGGTCGAAGACGAACTCCGCATCAGGCCGCAGGAACGACACGATGGCTTCGACATCCGCGTCGGTGAGCACCTGGGAGTCGGCCCGGAGACAGGCGATCTCGTCGATCTTGTCGCCGGGTTCGTCTAGGTCCCCGGACAGGAGCACCTGGCACGGCTGCAGTTCGGGGCCGAGGGCACCCTTGATCTGGGCCGTGTTCGGCAGGGCGATTCCGTAGGGAACCTGTAGGTGCGGCAGGGACGGGAACTCGGCGCGCAGGAGGGCACGCAGGCCGTATGCGTTGTCCTTGGCCTGGACCGGAGGCTGACGAATGACTTCCTTCTTCCGGTTGTCGCACCATCTGCCCTCGATGATCGACATGCGGTGGCTCTTCACCTCGATGTCGATGATCCCGATGCCGCTGTGGATCAGCACGACGTCGAGTTGGTGTTCCTGCTTCGTTCCCTGGAAGCCGACATCCGGGAGGATCAACCATCCGTCGTTGAGACGGTCACGGAAGGCGGTGACCACCCGTCGCTCGGCCTCGTTGGCCAACGACTCGAGCGGGAAGTCCTCAGGAACGATCAGGCCCACACCAACTCCTGTCGGATCGGATCACCCGATCATGACAACTCAGAGACCAGGGTTGAGACCTTTCGACTCGCGGCGCTCGCTCGAGGGGTGGGTGGTCTCCGATGGTTGACCGGAGCGCAGCGAAGGCGAAACCTCAGGAGCAGGCCTTGGCGCCGGTGGGTTGGATGCAGATCTTGTGGGACTTGGCGTCACGGTCGGCTTCGACGGTCAGGACCGAGGTGTCCTCGTCCCAGTCGGCGTCGATCTTCTCGCCGTCGAGGATGACCTCGATGCCCTTCGGGAACAGGGCCGACGGGACTGCGATCTCGGTCGCCCCCTTGGCGTCGGTGCGTTCGTCCCAGTCCATGGTGAACGAGTCGGTGTCGGCGTCCCAGGCGAAGTTCGTCGGGGTGCCGGCGACCGCCCGAGGCTGGACACGCATGAGTCGCTTGCCGTTGGCGGAGGTTGTCGTCCCGTCCTCCTCGACCGGCGACCAGCCACCCGGGTCCCAGCTCCAGTACGCCCAGCCGATCATGAGCCGGTCGGTCATCTGGAGCAGCTCACTCACGTAGGCGTCCATGCGGTCCTGGTCGGGTCCGCCCCACTCCCCGATCCACAGCGCCCCGTCCATGCGCTTCACCTCAGCGCTGCGGTACTTCTCCCACTTCTGGAGGTACGGGTCGTTCTCCGGGTAGCCAGCACCGTCATGGACCTGCTGCTGGTAGAGGTGGCCCGCGTAGGAGAGTCGCGGTGGCCCATTGCGGGGATCCTTCAGGTCCTCGAAGATGAGATCACCCGGGTACGGAAACGCGTTCAGCAGCGAGGTCGGCTCGATCATCACCCAGGCATCCTGATCGTGCTCACGCACGGCGTCGATGCCGGCCTGCATGAACTTCGTCAGGTTCTCGTTCTTGAACTCGCCCTTCTCCGCCTGACCCTGGATGGCGAGGGTTGCGGTCAGGTCTCCGTTCGCGAACGCCGGCTCGTTCATGACGTCGTAACCGATCACTGCGGGGTGATCGGCGAATCGGTCGGCGAGCTTGGCGATTGCATCCATGTACTCGGCCTTCAGGTCCGCCTGGCCCGGCTCGGGGTTCCAGAAGGACTGGTATGCGTTCTGCACCGCCGGGTCAGTGCCTTGGAGGTACCAGGGCATTCCGTCTGCGAGCTTCCCTGGTTCGACTCCCTTCGTGTCCACTGCCCAGTCAGGGGCCCCGTCGAAGCCGACGCTCCACGAGTAGAGGTCCTGGTGCATGTCGAGCACGACGTGGATGTCGTGCTCCTGGTACCAGTCGAGCCACTTCTGGACCTCGTCGAGGTACTTCTCATCGAACTTGTCCTTCTCCGGTTCCATCGCACCCCAGAAGACGAGGAATCGGACGGTGTTCCACCCCCAGCGGGCGAGGGTGGCCTGGCCGTCGATGCCGGACTTCGGGAAGTGGTCGTCAGACTGCTTCTCGCCTTTGGAGGAGCTCTCGACGTTCACGCCCCGCAGGATCACGACCCGCCCGCAGGCGTCGACGATGAACCGGGTGTCAGGAGACTCGACGCTCCCGTCGCAACCCTCGGGTTGACCTGGGGCGCCGCCGTTGTTCTTCGCGGTCGTGTCGGCCGCCTTGTCGTCTCCACTGGAGCCGCTGCATGCACCCAGCAATCCGATCAGCAGGGCTCCGATCAGCGCGAGCGCGACGGCCGGAGAACGTCGAGAGGACTTGGGTGCGTGCATCTTCATTGCTTAGCCGACAGCGGCCCGGTCCTTGAGCGAGCGCAGCGAGTCGAAAGGACAACCAGGTTCGGCCCCGAGAGCTGAGGTATAGGTCGCTTTCCATTGCGGGAACGCCGAGGGTGGTCCATCCTGAGGTCATGTCCGATGCCCGCGACACAGCCGACTTCGAGGACTTCGAAGACGAGGACGGTGACTTCGACGACGAAGACGGCTTCGACGGCGGAGTTTCGAGCGCCGGGGGCACGCCTATCCGCAGCTTGATCGAAGGTCCGGTCGTTGCGACCACCCCGGACGCGACCCTCTACGAGGTGGCGGCGCTGCTCGCGGCGAGCGACGTCGGTGCGCTGGTCGTGGACGACGGTGCCGACGGCGAGGACGAAGCCACGGCGATCGTCACCGAGCGGGACGTCGTGCGGGCGCTCGCGGATCTTGCCGATCCGGCAGAGGTCAGGGTGCACAGCATCGCCAGCACCGAACTCGTTTGGTGCGACATCTCCGCATCTGTCGCAGAGGTGGCCGAGGTCATGGCCGAGCACTATCTGCGCCACGTCCTGATCGAGGACGACGGCAAACTCGTCGGCATCATCTCCTCCCGTGACCTGCTCGGTGTGTACGCCGCCTCGGAGGACCTGGAGGACTGAAAGGGCTGGCGAACTTCCGGCCCATCCGATTCGAAGGAGAAGTACCGTTCGGCCGTGGCCGATGCGCTCCACACTGGATTGTGGGCGGTGCTCTTCACCGATCTGGTCGATTCCACCGCTTTGCTGGCACGCGTCGGCGACGAGGCAGGGGCGTCGATCAGGCAGGCACTCGAGCAGATCGAGGTCAGGTCCATCAACCGTCACGACGGCATCCTCGTGAAAGGCACCGGCGACGGCGTGATGGCTGCGTTCACCTCGGTCGTCGACGCCATCGAAGCTGCTGTCGACATCCAGCAGCGGGTCCGTCGCCGGAACCACAGCTCCGAGTTCGCGACCGATCTACGGATCGGGATAAGCGTCGGCGAGGTCGAACACGACGAAGGTGATCTGTTCGGACTCACCGTGAACGAAGCCGCGCGCCTGTGCGCCGTCGCGGACGGCGGTGAGATCGTCATCTCCGACCTGGTCCGGACTCTCGCGGGTTCACGGCTCCACGACGAGGTCTCCGGCCCGATGGACCACGATCTGAAGGGCCTACCCGCACCCGTGACCACGTGGACGGTGCGTTGGAGCCCGGTGGATCCGAGTTCGGAGATGACCCTGCCACGGGGCATCGTCGCGGACGATCGGTTCGCGGGTCGCGACGACGACCTTCGGGTGCTGTCGGAGTCGTGGCGAGATGTTCGGTCAGGCGCAACAGCCGTGGTGATGATCGCCGGGGAGCCGGGAATCGGTAAGACCTCGCTCGCCGGCCACTTCGCAGCGCGAGCCAACGAGGACGGTGCCCGCGTCCTCTTCGGCGCGTGTCACGACGGTGCCGTGGTGCCCTTCCAGCCCTTCGCCGAAGCCATCGACGGCTACCTCACCGATGACCCGTTCAGCTCCTTGGCCGACGGGATGGACGAGCTGGCGCGCCTGGTGCCGAGGTCTCTCGGTGTCGAGGTGACGGACCTGCCGACGGGTGAGCGGGAGCAGTACCGGCTGTTCGAAGCGGTGGTTGCCTGGCTGGTGGAACTCACCGAACAGCAACCGGTCGTCCTCGTACTCGACGATCTCCACTGGGCTGCCGCACCGACTGTCGCGATGCTCGACCACGTTCTGTCGGCGAGGAATCTCGAACGTCTGCTCGTCGTGGGCACCTACCGGGACACAGAGGTCGAACGATCTCATCCGCTGGCGTCGATGCTGGCCGAGTTGCACAAGCGGGACGCCGCGGTCCGGCTTTCCCTGCGGGGGTTGACCGAGGTGTCGATCGCGGACCTTCTCGAACAGGACGGATACGACACGACCGACGGCACGGCCGACCGTCTGGCCCGCGTTCTGCACGATGACACTGCGGGGAACCCACTGTTCCTGCGGGAGGTGCTTCGCGAACTGCGGGAGAACGGTTCGCTCGTCGAGAAGGACGGTCGGTTGTCCATGTCGCGACTGGTCGACGATATGGGCATCCCGCAAGGGGTTCGCGATGTCATAGGCCAGCGGTTGGAACGTCTGGGCCCGGATGCCGTTCCGGTTATGCGAAGTGCTGCTGTCATCGGCCGGAACTTCTCGGCCGGATTGGTCCAAGCGGTTTCCGACCTCGATGAGGAGACGGTGCTCGACGTGCTGGATCGCGCATTGGAGGCTCGGCTTCTCCGTGAGACCGACCGAGCACGATTGCAGTTCTCGCATGCCCTCGTGCGTGCCGTGCTTGTCGACGAGATAAGCAGCGGGCGCCGTCAACGCCTGCACCGAGACGTCGCCCACGCGCTTCAACGAGCGAGAGGACCGGATGCTGCGGCGATCTCCTACCACCTGGTCGAGGCTGCCGACGTGGTGTCGCCGGAAGAGGTGATCCGGGCCGCGATGGCGGCAGCTCGACAGCACGCCGCCGGAACTACCTACGACCTCGCTATTGCCGAACTGGACCGAGCGATGGCCGCGGTCGAGGACAAGGCGATCGACGGTGCCGTGGAGGCGGCTTGCCTGCTCACTCGGGGACAGGTGCTCATGCGCTCCGGTGATGTGATGGCCGCCCGCGAAGCCATCCACGCCGCGACCACGACGCCGGGTGCTACGGCGGAGACCGTGGTCCAGGCGGCGTTGGCCTTTCACGGCCCTGCCCGGGTGACCGCGCCCGACGACCGCGAGCTTCCGCTTTACCGACGTGCGTTGGACATGCTCGACGATCGACAGGACCCGGCGTTGGCTTCACGCTTGCACGCGAACCTGGCGTTGGGTGCGCCCAGCCGGGACGCGGCCCAACGTGAACACGTCCGCCTGGCGATGGAACTCGCAGCGACTACCGACGACCCACTCGCCAACCACGAGGCACAACGGGTCCGGTTCTGGATGTCGCTCGGGCTCGACCGTGGCAGCACCGGGGCCGCCGAGGAAGCGCTGTCGATCGCTCGTTCGCTCCGATCCGACGAGCACGTGATGGACGACCTGCTGCTCTGCTGCATCGGATACGGGGAGTGCGGCGATCTCGCTTCCTTCCGGTCACGCTTCGAGGAGTTCCAGAACCTGGCGCACCGGTCGCACTCCCCGCTGAGACTCGGGTTCGCTCTGATGGTCGAGGCTCGGCTCGCGCTGGGCCGAGGTGATCTCGACATCGCCGAGGCAGCCATCGGCGAGGCGATCGCGACCACCGACGACGAGGCGGTGGTGTTGGCATGGGCACTCGTCATCAGCCAGCTCAACCTCTACAGGGGCCGCTTCGACGAGCAGATCGCCACGATCCGAAGCTGGCTCGACGTGGGAATGATCCCCGCTCACCTCCGCCCTCTGACCAACGCCGGTCTCGTCATCCACCTGGCGTGTGCAGGCCGCTCGGACGAAGCCCGCGCCATGTTCGAGGAGTTGACCGGATCGGGTCTTTCCTGGCTGGGAGAACCCGGTGACTGGCGTCGGATCGCCGAGCTGTCGATGCTGGCTACCAGCTGCTACTTCCTCGGAGACGATGACGTTGCGCCGACGATCTCCACGTTGATCGAACCTCACGCCGACCGGCACCTCCAGTCCTCGCTACCTCTCGACGACGGCCCTGCGACGTTGGCACTCGGGCGCCTGGCCTTGACCTCAGGACGGCTCGACGAAGCAGTCTCCCTGCTCGATACCGCGATCGAGCGGAGCCTCGAGAGCGATCTGGGTCTTCGGGCAGCCGAGGCCCAGTTGGCGTGCGGACTGGCGCTGGCACGCCGTGACGGGGCCGGCGATCGACGACGGGCGATCGAATTGCTGGATGTCGCCAAGCGCTTCGCCGAGGAGCGACGCGTCGTCCTGTTGCAGAGCGAGGCCGCTCGCCTGAGCCAAGCCCTCTGATCATCTCGGCGACGAGCCGATCTCACGGTTGAAGCTTCCACTGGGACGGAGTCGTCTCAGTGGGAGACTCGGCCGGTGGATCGGCTTCCGGTGATCGATGTCTCGCCGCTTCGTACGGACTATGACCTGACGTCCGCTGCGGCTCGTGAGGTGGCGGGCCGCATCGACGCGGCTTGTCGTGACCACGGCTTCTTGCTGATCACTGGTCACGGTGTCGACCGCAACAGCCAGGAACGGCTGTTCCAGGCGGCCCGTCGCTTCTTCGCCCTGCCCGAGGAACGCAAGGTCAGGGTCTCGATGGACAGGGGCGGCCGGGCGTGGCGGGGTTGGTTCCCCCTGGAGGGGGAACTGACCTCGGGTCACCCGGACCACAAGGAGGGTCTGTACCTGGGTGAGGACCTCAGGCCGAAGGACCCGCTGGTGCAGGCCGGCTACCCGTTGCACGGACCGAACCTGCTGCCGGATGACGACCTGCCCGAACTACGTCCGGCAGTCGACGACTGGCTGTCGGCCATGACCGACCTGGGCCACCTGCTGGTACGGGCCTTCGGTGTCGGGCTGGGTCTCGGCCCCGAATGGTTCGATACGCACCTGACCGGACGGCCGACCATCCTGATGCGGCTGTTCCGCTATCCCACCGTGGCTCCGACACCGGGCGATGACGGAACCAAACCGAGACTGGGTGTGGGCGAGCACACCGACTACGGGTTGCTGACGATCCTCGCCCACGACGGACGCCCCGGCCTCCAGGTCCACACTCGGAACGGATGGATCGACGTGGCGTCGGTCGACGGTTCGTTCGTCGTGAACCTGGGCGACATGATCGACCGCATGACCGGTGGCCGATACCGGTCGACACCTCACCGCGTGCGGACGGTCGAGGGACCGCCCGGGTCACCCGACCGTATCTCGGTCCCCTTCTTCTTCGACCCGGCCTGGGACGCCGAAGTGCAGCCGCTCCCCTTGCGGGGCGAACGCCCAGCGGACGACGCGGCGCAGAGGTGGGACCGAAGCAGCGTCCACGACTGGCGCGGCACCTACGGCGACTACCTCACGGCGAAGGTCGCGAAGGTCTTCCCGCAACTCGGCGCCGACGTCCTGCCCTGATCTCATCGGCCGTCAGGCCGGTCCGAGTCTGCCTCTCGCGAGCGCCGGTGTCAGGTGGCGGGTGCCGGGGCGGTGTCGCTTCGTTGGATGGCTCGCTCATCGGTGCCCAGGTAGGAGGCGATGACCTTCGGGTCGTTGCGCACCTCCTGCGGTGGGCCTTGGGCGATCAACTTTCCGGCCTCCATGCAGTAGACCCTGTCGCTCACGCTCATGATCAGCGGCATGTCGTGTTCGATCACCACCATGGTGATGCCGAACTGGTCACGGATCTCACGCAGCAGCGGACCGAACGCCTCGGTTTCGCGCTGGGCGACGCCGGCGGTTGGTTCGTCGAGGCACAGCACCGGTGCCTCCAGGGCGAGCAGACAAGCCAGTTCGGCGATGCGCCGGGTGCCGGTGGAGAGAGTGGAGATCACCGCATCCGCGTAGCGGCCCAGGCCGAGGAAGGCGATCAGCTCGTCGGCACGTTCCCGTTGACGCCGTTCGACCCGGGCCGATCCCGGCCAGGCGACCAGGTTTCCGACCAGCGAACTGCGGTGGGAACGTTCCAGGGCCACCTGAACGGTCTCCCGCACGGTCAGGTCGCCGAACAGTTCCGCGTTCTGGAACGCCCTCCCCAGCCCGGCGCGGGCCCGCCCGGCAGGGCTGAGCGAAGTGAGCTCTCGGTCCCCCAACCAGATCCGTCCCTCCGATGGGACGAACCCGCCGATCGCGTTCATGAGCGTCGTCTTGCCGGCCCCGTT
>JAGQSN010000193.1 GCA_020439555.1 Acidimicrobiales bacterium
GACGTCGAGGTCAACGGCAAGCGCTTCCAGGTGGCGATGTGGGTCCCCGAGTCCGCTGCGGCGAGCGCCCCCGCGGCCGGCGGCACCACCGCCAAGCCGAGAGCCCGCCGAGCCGGTGGCAGAGCGGCCTCCGGCGGCGGCGCCGGCACGGGGTCCATCGCGGTGCCCATGCAGGGCACCATCGTCCGGGTCGAGGTCGCCGTCGGCGACACGGTGGCCGCCGGCCAGGTGCTCTGCGTCCTCGAGGCGATGAAGATGGAGAACAACGTCGCTTCGGACGTCGCCGGGACCGTCGCCGAGGTGAAGGTCGAGGCGGGTCAGGCCGTCGGCGCCGGTGACATCGTCCTGGTGGTCACGCCCGAGGCCGCGGCCGAGTAGCGAACGCCCTGCGTCGCCCGTTCAGTTCCCACCGGCCGGCGACGGGTAGTCAGGGAGATCGTCGACCGGCTTGTCGTAGGACAGGACGGATCCCTCCTTGCGCTGCACCCAGCCAGGGTCCTTGCCCATCTTGCCGGGTAGGTAGCGCTCGCCACCGTTCGCCGAGCGCATGTGGCCCTTGCCCTTCGCGCCCTGCTCGTCGACTCCCTCGGCGGTCGGATCCCACCAGATGAGCTGCATGTCGTCGATGCCCAGGTAGTCGGGATCCGGGTAGAAGCCGTGGCGCCCCCAGGAGACCTGGGGCGACGTCGCGCTGCCTCCGCTCGGCGGGTAGGCGAACAGACCGTCCCGGAAGGTCTCCGGGGTCAGGTCCGGCCCGGCCATGTGGATCCCCAGCATGAGCATCTGGATCGGGGCGAAGTTGAGGCCGATGGTCTTGGGCGCGGCAGGATCCTTGCCGTAGAACCACTTGTAGAGACGCCAGGCGTCGGCCTGCTCAGGAGGCACCATCACCGGAATGGTCGAAATGCCGAACGCGTTCTTCCACTGCTTCTGGTCGAACTGACGGCCGAAGGTCGTGGTGTCCGTGAGCACCGTTCCCGTGATGATCCACTCGGGGTAGTAGTCCTGGTCGGTCGCTGCCTGGGTGAGGTAGATCGGCATGATCGGATCGCCCAGGAAGAAGACCGTGGTCACCTTCGCTGCCTTGAGTTGGGAGATGATCGAGCGTGCCTTCTCGGCCAGTTCCGGGATCACCAACTGGTAGGTGATGCGTTTGGTGACCTTGAAACCGAACTTCTTGCCTCGTTCCTCGATCATCTTGGCGGTGCCGTCGAACACCGGCGGATCCTGCTCGAAGTTCACGGCACCGAAGACCCGGACCTTGTCGTGCATCGAGGGGTCGCCGGCGTAGATCGCCTTCTTCTTGTTGAGCTGTCCGATGACCAGATCGGCGAGCGACAGGAGGAACTGCTCCGGGGACTGACTGACACCCCACACGTACGGTGCAAGCTTCTGGTACTTGGCGTCGGGCAGGGTGAGGCCGCACGAGATGCACATGACGCCGCGGGCGGCGAGTTCCTCCGCGTAGGCGTCCTGCTGCAACGGCCCGCCGATCGATGCGAACGCCTTGATCTCGGTCGCGACCCTGACAGCATCGGCCCGGGCGTTGTCCTCGTCGACTCCCCGTCCCTGCATCCGGACGATCTCGATCTTTCGGCCCCACATCTGGAAACGGGCCTCCAGCATGCGGATGAGGTCCTTCTGGGTCTGCAACGCCTTTGCGGGCGGGTCGAGGTTCGCCTGGAGGGCCGCGGCCACGTCGTCCGGCGCGGCCTGGTAGATGACGACCTTGATCGTCTTGTCCGTCACCCCGCGGTAGGTGGCCCCGCCCTTGACGCCTGGACGGTTCGCGAGGCAAGGCGGTGCATAGACGCTCGGCAGCATCACCCTGCCGGTCTTGCGGTCGCACGTCTTGGAGTCCCACTGGTACCGGTCGACGGTCCCGTCCTTCTCGGCCTGCGCCAGGCTGATCGGGATCTTCGTGTCGGCGCTGCCGATGGCACTCTTCTCTGCGGTCGGACCTGCGGCCGACTTGCCCGTCGAGGCCAGCGCTGCGGCGACGAGGACGCCCGCAAGAAGGACCGTCAACGGTCCGAAGCGCTTGACCACCGAAGGTCGGGGCGGCGGGACGGCTGCGTGCGGGGTCATGAAGGACTCCCCAGTGGTTGAGGGTCTGATGCAGGGATGTCGGTGGAGCCGGAGCGGCCGATGACCGCAGCGTCACCACCCAGGTAGGACTCGACCACGGCCGGGTGCGCCAGCACCTCGTCCGGGGTTCCGTCGGTGACGACGCGGCCCTGGTCGAAAGCGACGAGTCGGTCCGACACCGACGAGATGAGCGACATGTCGTGTTCGATCACGACGAGGCTGGCGTCCAACCGGTCCCGCAGCGCCAGCAACATCGGCCCGAGTGCCTCCGCTTCGCGCTGTGCGATCCCCGAGGAGGGTTCGTCGAGCAGAACGACCGACGGTTCGTGGGCGAGAACGCAACCGAGATCGACGACTCGCCGTGAACCCGTCGACAGCTCACCGATGAACTTCGAACGGAACGCCTGGAGGCCGAGAAGTTCGATCAACTCGTCGACGCGGTGACGGGCGTCGGCCTCGCTGTCGACGTAGGCCGGGAGCCGGAGGGCGGCGTTGAACGGGTCGCGTACGTCCAACCACCGGTCCAGGGCGACCAGGAGCACCTCCTCGACAGTCAGGGACGGGAACAGGCGTGAGTCCTGGAAGCTCCGCCCCAGACCTCGGAGCGCGCGGTTCGCCGAAGACCGCTCCGACAGGTCCTCACCGTGGAGGATCACCTCTCCAGAGGTCACGGGGACCAGTCCCGATACGACGTTGAGCAGCGTGGTCTTGCCTGCACCGTTGGGACCGATCAGGCCGACTATCTCGCCCGGAGCGACGGTCAGGTCCACCTGATCGAGCGCTCTCACTCCCCCGAAGGAGACCGACACGTTCCGGACTTCGAGCGCTGCGGCCGATGCAGCGTCCACGTCCGGGCCCTCGGTTCCCCGCCCACCGGTAACGCTCACCGATGCGCGGGATCGAGGCCTCGGGGAACCGTCGACGTCCATGACGTCCGACAGGGCCGCCGCGGTACCGGTCAGGAACACCGATCGGAGCACGTCGGGTCGGTCGAGAAGCTCCGCCGTCGGCCCCTCGAAGCGGATCTCGCCCTTCTCCATGAAGTAGGCGCGGTCCGCGACCGTCAGCGCCACGTTCACCGACTGC
>JAGQSN010000194.1 GCA_020439555.1 Acidimicrobiales bacterium
GCTCATCGAGGAGGTCGAGGAGCTCGGCGGCATGACCAAGGCCGTCGAGTCCGGGATGCCGAAGCTGCGCATCGAGGAATCCGCCGCCCGCCGCCAGGCGCGCATCGACCGAGGCACCGACGTCGTCGTCGGCGTGAACAAGTACAAGCTCGAGAACCCCGAGATGGTCGACGTCCTCGACATCGACAACGCGGCGGTGCTCGCCCAGCAGGTCGAGAAGCTGAAGAAGGTCCGTGCCGAGCGCGACGAGGATCGTTGCCGTGCGGCTCTCGCTGCGCTGACCGAGGGCGCGAAGGGTGACGGCAACCTGCTGGCCCTGTGCATCGACGCCGCCCGTGCCCGGGCCACCGTCGGGGAGATGAGCGACGCAATGGAAGAGGTCTTCGGCCGGCATGCAGCCGAGGTGCGCACCGGTCTCGGCACCTACGCCGCGAGCTACCAGGACGACGAAGGGTTCCACGCCCTGTCCGACCGGGTGGCCGCGTTCGCCGAGACCGAGGGCCGCCGACCCCGGATGCTCGTCGTGAAGATGGGCCAGGACGGTCACGACCGTGGTGCGAAGGTGATCGCGACCGGTTTCGCCGACCTCGGCTTCGACGTCGACGTGGGTGTCCTGTTCCAGACCCCGGCCGAGGCCGCCGCGGATGCCATCGACAACGACGTGCACGTCATCGGTGTGTCGTCCCAGGCTGCGGGCCACAAGACCCTGGTGCCGCAGTTGATGGCCGAGCTGCGCGAACGCGGTGCGAGCGACATCCTCGTCGTCGTGGGCGGCGTGGTCCCCCCGCAGGACTACCCGTTCCTCGAGGAGCAGGGCGTCGCGGCCACGTTCGGTCCCGGCACCAACATCGTCGACGCCGCCGCGCAGGTGCTCGACCTCATCGAAGCAAAGCGCAACTCCTGAGAGCGGCTCGACCGACCTCAGCGTGAGGCTTCGATCGCTGCTGCGATCGTCTCCTCGTCGCAGATGACCGGCTCCGGAGCGATGGAGGTTGCCGCAGCGGGTGGAGGCGCGACCGTGACCGGCGCGGCCTGCCACGGCTGACGGTCGAGGTAGTGGCGGGTGAACGCCCGCATCACGTGCGACACCCCCATCTCCTCCACCTCCCGCAGGTCGGGGGCGAAGTAGTTGCGCGGGCTGCTCGCCGCGTTGATCAGTTCGTAGGACGGGAAGTAGTCCACGAAGTCGTAGCGCTGGTAGGCGTCCTCGGCGGCGACACGAAGGACCGACTTCGACCATGTCGTCGACACGAGGACGTGACGGTCCTCGTAGGTGGCGATCAGCGGGACCGGTGACACCGTGAGCAGGATCCGCACGTCGGGGTTCACGGACCGGACGAGCTCGCAATAGCGCCGCAGGTCGGTTCGGACCTCGTCGATGTCGTAGTTGACGAACTCGTAGCGCTCCGGGTCCCACTGTCCGCCGTTCACTCCGGGGGCGGTGGCGAACACGGCACCGTCGGCCCGTGCGCGCCACGCTTCGGTGAGGCCGAGCGTGAACACCACGACGTCGGACTCCTCGAACACTCGCCGTACCGCTGCGAGGTGGGTGTCGCGGTCCGTCAGGAGTTGGGCCTCATCGGCGAAGCCGTCCGGTTCGACGGTCGGTCGGAACGGGTCGACGAAAACGTCGTCCCGCTGCCACGGCTCCTCGGTCGGCGTGTAGTCCCCGTAGGCGCGCTCGAACAGCTGCACCGCCTGGGCGACCGTGTACACGTTGCCGTACCGGGCGGAGAACACCCCGTACTGCCGGCGGGTCCGTTCTTCGTCGCTGATCCCGTCGGGTCCTGCCTCGGGCACGAAGTAGTCCACACCGGAGCGGGCGAGGTGGCGGGCCAGGTGCTGCGCGAAGCAGCTGCCCATCGTGCCGATCCGGTCGGTGGTGTCGATCGACCAGCGGGTATGGACGACGGGGTCGAGGCCACCGGGCGGTGCCCAAGTGACCGCACGGTTCCAGAGCTGGTGGTCACCGATGCCCTGGTAGGGGTGTCTGCGGGTGCTCATCGTGCCTCCGTCGAGGTGGTGGCCGACGCGTTCACCGAGGTGCGGCGATCGCCGAGGACGGCCAGGAAGCGGGGGTCGGCGTCCAGGTGGCGGATGTCCACGACCGCCGGGTCCTGGCCGTAGTACACGGCGAGGCTGGCTTCGACGAACCGTTCGAGCCCGATCACCTCGCCGCCCACGAGCCGCCACGAGAATGCCCCGGCCAGGTCGAGGTGCGCGCCGACTCCCGGATAGATCGGCCACGACACTCCCGACGCCAGCAACCCGTCGGGGATGGCCTGGGTCCAGTCGTAGGCGACGAGAGCCGGGTCCGCCCCGAGGCGGGTGGCGACGATCCGGGCGATCTGGACGATCGCGTCGAGGCGAGGGTGGTTGTTGGTCAGCATGAACGCGCCGCGGCGGACGATCGGCAGGTACCAGGCACCGAAGTCGACGTCGGTCGGGGCGAACAGCTCGCGGAGCCGCTC
>JAGQSN010000195.1 GCA_020439555.1 Acidimicrobiales bacterium
CGACGTCGCGGGCGGCGACCATCATCAGGTCGGCCAGCTCGTCGATCACGACGAGGATGAACGGCATCCGCTCGTAGTTGGTGACCGATTCGGCGTCCTCGCCGAGCAGCTCCGCGTTCGGGTCGTTCAGTTCCCCGCGGTCGTAGGCGGCGTTGTAACCGGTGATGTCACGGAAACCGCACTCGGCGAGCAGGTCGTAGCGGCGCTCCATCTCCCGCACAGCCCAGGCGAGCGCGTTCGCGGCCTTCTTCGGAACGGTCACGACCTCGGTGAGCAGGTGGGGCAGCTTGTTGTACTGGCCCATCTCGACGCGCTTCGGGTCGACGAGGATCATCCGCACCTGATCCGGTGTGGACCGCATGAGGATCGACGTGAGCAGCGAGTTGAGGCAGCTCGACTTACCGGCACCGGTGGCGCCGGCGATGAGAATGTGGGGCATCGCGGCGAGGTTCGCCATGATCGCCTTGCCGTCGATGTCACGGCCGATCGCCACCTCGAGCGGGTGCGTAGCGGCTCGTGCCTCGGCGCTGGTGAGGATGTCGCCCACCGTCACGAGTTGCTTGCGCACGTTCGGGATCTCGACACCGATCGCCTGCTTGCCGGGGATGGGGGCCAGGATCCGAACGTCGGGCGTCGCCATCGCGTACGCGATGTCCTTGTGGAGGCTCGTCACCCGGGCCACCTTCACGCCCGGGCCGAGTTCCAGTTCGAACCGAGTGACCGTCGGTCCGACGGTCATGCCGACCAGCCTGGTCTCGACCCCGTGTTCGGCGAGCGCGTGTTCGAGCCTGCGCCCCGTCTCCTCGACCGCTGCTCGGTCGACGGACTGGCTGCCGGATCGCTCCAGGAGGCTCGGGGACGGGAGTTTCCAGGTCGATGCCTTCGTACCCGGAGGCAGTTCGATCTCGAGTTGCTCGGGTGGAAGCTCCGGATCCGCAACGGCGGCGGCTCTCGGCTTGCGGGTTCGCTTCGGTTTGGCCGGTGGCTCCTGCTCGACCTCGTCCTGGTCGTAGGGCTCGGCCGGGGATGCCAGGTCCTCCGGTCCCTGGAAGACGGGCGCCTGTTCCGTGTCGCCGTCGGCGTCGCCCAACTCGAACAGGTGGTCCATGACCCGCCGGGCCGCTCCGCCGACGGGGCGGGCACCTGCGACGACCCCCGCGGCGGTGCGTGACGCGACTGCGCTGATGGTCGTGCGCGTCAGGACGAGAGCTCCGGCGACACCCAGGGCGACGAGTACCGCGTAGGCACCTGCATCGCCGAGAGCGTTGACCAACGGTTGACCGATGAGGCGGCCGACCGTCCCGGCGGCATCGGCGACCTCGTCGCGTCCTGCGCCGAAATCCGGTGCGCCCCTGAGCATGTGGAGCAGCCCCAGGATCGCGACCGCCACGAGAGTCCCGCCCAGCGCGAACCGCCCGACGGGTGCCGAGGCCGGGCTTCCTTCCGCCGACTCGTCGGCAGGTTCGGGGTTCGGCTCCGGAATCCCGCGGACCAGAAGCACGCCGACGAGGACCAACAGCACTGGGGCGACGACGCGGGCCGCGCCGAAGAGCGTCCCCATCAGGTCCGACACACCGCGGCCGACCGGGCCGCCGGCGCGCAGGTAGATGCCCAGACCTGCAACGACACCCACGACCGCCAGGAACAGTCCGGCGAAGTCAGCGCCGTGTCCCCGGGAGGCTTCACGGAGCGACGCGACGAACCGCTCCCAACCCGTCGGTGGGGGTGGAGGTGGCGTGCGCTTCGAGGACGGCTTGCGGCCGCTGCCCGAGCGCGACGCGGTCTGCTTGGCGGGCGCCTTCTTGGCTGTGCCGCCCTTGCGGGAGGATCGGGTGGCCGTCACGGTCCGAAAACGCTACCAGCGGAGGGCGGCGAATCCGGGGAGCCGACACCCGTCGTCTGCTCCGAAATGCTTCGTCAATGGGTGACGTAGCCGTCGCAAGGCAGCGCTGCGAGGTAGTCCACGAAGTGGAGCGCCGACACGAGCAGCGTGATCATGTCGTCCTCGCCGAAGGCCGCTCGACCGTCGTCGCGGATCTGTTCGAGTTGCGCCCTGGCCTGGGTGATGTCGGCTTGCGCGTCGGGCGGGAACAGGTGCAGGTCGTCCTCGGAGCGCTCGACGACCGTGAGCAGGTTGAGGAGATCGTCGTAGGTGGCGACCGCGCCGGTCTGGAACGTCGGCGTCACACCGTCGTCGGCCAATGCCCGTACGGTGCGGTCGACCACGTCGTTCTGTTTCACGAGCTTCGTGAAGTCGACGGTTCCGTACTCGTCGCCGGCCATGTGGTAGCAGCCACCGGTCGAGTCGGAGAAGTACACGGTCGGGACCTCATGGTCCACGAATGCGACATGGTCGCTGCGGCCCGCACCGAAGACCATGCTCAACTGCGAGACGTCGAGCGAGGTCGCCCCGATGGCGTCGTGCACCGCGTCGACCAGCGCCGGCCCGCCGCTCTCGGCCCCGACCGCGAAGCTCGTGTTGGCGAGCGTCGGCAACAGGTTCGAGCCGACCAGATCCACGTTCACGTAAGCGACCAACTCCGAAAGCGGAACGACCGGATGGTCGACGTAGTACTCCGAGCCGGCGAGTCCATCCTCTTCGGCGTCCCAGAACGCGAGCAGTACCGATCGCTTCGGCGGATCTTGCGCGAGACGTTCGGCGAGGTCCAGGAGAAGCGCCACTCCGGTCGCGTTGTCGGTGGCACCGTTGCAGACGAGGTCGATGTACGGGTCGCCGCACTCCCCGAGACCGTCGTAGTGAGCGCCGACCATGACGACCTGGTCAGGGTGCTCGGTGCCGGGGAACAGGGCGAGGATGTTCGTACCGCCGGTGAACGGCTGCTGGTAACGCTCCCGTTCTCCGACCGCCGAGACGGGTCCGACGCTGCGGGGCACGACGCGGTCGAGGATGTATTCACGAGCGGCTGCCCCGCCTGCGGTCCCTGCGTCCCGGCCGTCCATGCCGTCGCCGGAGAGCAAGTAGACGTCCAAGGGGATGCACGAGGTCGCAAGGAGCGCGACCGCCACCGAGAGCATCAGCGCCCGGAGACGGCTCGCCCGCGAGGTCATACCGACATCACCACCGGCACGATCATCGGGCGCCGCTTGGTCCGCTCGTTCACGAACTTGCCGGCCGAGCGGCGGACCACGCGTTGCAGGCTCTCCAGGTCTGCGTCGCCTTCCGCGAGGGAGGCCCGCACGCCTGCGGCGACGACGTCGCGGCACTCGTCGAGCAGTTCCTCGGCCTCCGGCGCGTACACCCACCCCTTCGTGATGACCTCCGGGCCGGTCACGATCGAGCGACCGTCGTGGTCGACGGTCACGATCACCACGACCACACCCTCTTCGGCGAGCACCTGTCGGTCGCGGAGCACGCCGTTGCCGACGTCGCCGACGATCCCGTCGACGAACGTGTAGGGCGCGGGCACCCGTCCGTCACGGATCAGTCCGTCGTCGGTCAACGCGATCCGGTCGCCGTCCTCGCAGACGAGGACGTTCGACTCGGGCACTCCCATGATCCGGCCGAGTTCGGCGTGGGCACGCATGTGGCGGTACTCGCCGTGCACGGGCACGAACCACTCCGGCCGGACGATCGACAGGAGGGTCTTCAGTTCCTCGGCCTTGGCGTGGCCGGTCGCGTGGACGTCGCTGATCCCCGAGTGGACGACACGGACACCGAGGCGTACCAGGCCGTCGATCACCTTCGACACGTCCATCTCGTTGCCGGGGATCGGGTGCGACGACAGGATCACGGTGTCGTTCTCGTCGAGCTTCAGCCACTTCGACTCGCTGGAGGCCATGAGCGCGAGGGCGGACATCGGCTCACCCTGCGAACCGGTGGAGATCACGCACACCTCGCCCGGCGGGCGGTCACGGACTTCCTCGATGTCGAGAAGCCGGTCGTCTGGGATGTCGAGCAGTCCCATCTGCTTCGCGAGCCGGACGTTCTTCTTCATGGAGAGTCCGAGCGTCGCGATCACACGTCCCTGGGCGATCGCAGCGTCCGCGATCTGCTGCACCCGGTGCACGTGGCTGGCGAAGCAGGCGGTGACGATCCGTCGCCCCTCGTTGGCTGCGAAAAGGTCGCTCAGCACCTTTCCGACCGAACGCTCCGAACGCGAATGGCCCGCCTGGTCGGCGTTCGTGGAGTCCGACAGCAGCAGCCGCACGCCCTCGTTCTGGGCGATGGC
>JAGQSN010000196.1 GCA_020439555.1 Acidimicrobiales bacterium
ACCCGAACTTGCCGGGGTGGGTCGAAGCACCGGCGACGACCACGCCCTTCGGGTCGAACAGCGCCGCGAAACGTTCCGGAGCAGGCGGTTCCCGTCGGCCGGCGGCGCCTTCCGGCTGGTCCGCGTCGATCTCCACGAGGGCGTCCACTGCAACGGGGCGACCGTCGACGACGATCAACGGATTCAGGTCGGCCGAGACGATCCGCGGATCGGCCTGTGCAGCCTCCGACAGGGCGACGATCACCGCTGCGAGGGCGTCACGATCCACCGCCGGCTCACCCCGGAGCTCGCCGAGCAACGCCTGTGTCCCGAGCTGGTCGATCATCTCGTGGGCGTCCACGTCCGACACCGGAACCGGGCGCACCGCCACGTCCGCGAGCGCCTCGGTCAGCACTCCACCGACCCCGACGACGACGGTCATGCCGAACTGAGGGTCACGGGCCAGGCCGGCGATCAACTCACGATTGCCCTTGAGCATCGGAGCCACGAGCAGCGACACGTCTCCGTCCTCGGGTGTCGCCCGGCCCAGCAGGTCCGCGGCCGCCTGCTCGACGGACTCGGGGTCAGCGAGGCCAAGGCGGACGAGACCACGTTCGGTCTTGTGGGCGATCGCGTCGCCGTTGAGCTTCACGACGACGGGGAAGCCGAGGGCCTCGGCGGCGGTCCGGGCCTCCGCTGCGTCCCGGGCCTCACGTTCCGGGGCGAACGGCACCCCTCGGGCGGCCAGCAGTGACTTCGAATCGGCTTCGCTGAGGGTCCGGGCAGACATGGGAGTCGAGCCTAGGGTTCGGTCCCTCCTGCTCCAGGCACCGGCCCGACGAGAACCTTTCACCCGGATCTGACGAGGTCACGACTACGATCGGTGCGATGGCCGTCACCGAACCGGTCCTCTCGACCCGTGAAGCGATCATCGTTGAAGCCCGGCGGTGCTTCGCGGAGCACGGCTACGAAGGAACGTCGCTCAACGAGATCGCGGAAGCTGTCGGCATCCGCCGGCCGAGCCTTCTTCACCACTTCCCGTCCAAGGAAGCCGTGTACGCGGAGGTGTTCCGGATCTCCCTCGCCGAGTGGGGAGCCCGGGTCGAGGACGCGGTGGCGATCGGTGCCCAAGGGTGGCAGCAGGTGGACCTGGTGATCACGACCGGTTTCCGCTTCTTCCAGGAGAACCCCGAGTTCGTGAGGATCGTCCGACGTGAGGCGCTCGAGGGCGGAGCGAACCTGGGCATCGACCTCGGCGCCGCCCTGCGGCCGTTCCTCCAACGAGCGATGGGCTGGTTCGACAAGGAGATCGCAGCCGGGCGTTTCCGCCGCGTGGACACCGAACAGCTCCTGTTGACCGGCTACAGCGTGATGTTCAGCTACTTCAGCGACATCCCGTTCCTGGAAGGTCTGATCGACGGCGACCCGCTCGACGAGAAGCACACCGAAGCCCGCCTGCAACACATCAGGAACCTCTTCCACGTAGCCCTCGCCCCCGAGGCGCCCTAGGACTGATCGAACTCGTCCCGCTCCCAACACGGAGGGGCGGCTGTCTGGACGCACTCCCCAGGGCGGTACGGTCCCGGGGATGTCGTCAATGTCGATCGTTGCTGCCGTGTTCATCGAGAACATCGAGCTTCGTCCCGCTCCTGGTCCGTCGACTCGCATCGACCTCACCGGGGTCCACTTCTCGATGGCCGCACCGTCACCCGCGCCCGTCACCGTCGAGCCGCATCTGGTGGTGTTGGTCCACTGCCCGGCGGACGCGAAGGGAACCGGAGCGCTCGAAACCGTGTTCACCCGCGACGGTGAGCAGATCGCCCGCAACGTCCAACCGCTGGAGGTCGAGCCCGGAAAGTTCGCGTACCGGCTCGTCCGAGCGGAACTCGCCTTCGACACCTACGGAACCGTCGAGGCAGCCGTGCGCGTCGATCTCGGACCGACCACCAACGTCCCTTACACCCTCCTACCTCCGGCGGGCGGCTGAGGTTGCCGTTCGTCGCAGCGTCCTCGGAGCACCCGCTCGCGACGCACGCCGTCGGTGAGGTCGTCGGTGAAGTTCTCGAACGCCTCGGAACCGGACCGGACCTGGCCGTCGTGTTCGTGACAGGACCGTTCGCCGGGGCCACAGCAGACATCGCCCGGACGATCCGTGAACTACTATGGCCCGCCAACCTCCTGGCGGCGACAGCGGTGTCGGTGGTGGCCGGCTCCCACGAGATCGAAGGTCGGGCTGCCGTCAGCCTGTTCGCGGCGTCCTGGGGTGGCCGGATGCGCCTCGGGTCAAGAGGCGCACGCACGGTTCGCTTCGCCGCCGAACGAGAGGCGAGCGGATGGCACCTCACCGGTACCGAGCAGATCTCCGAAGGTGACGCGACGCTGTTGCTCCTCGCTGAGCCGAACTCCTTTCCGCTCGAGGAGTCCATCGAGGGACTGCACGAACGACACCCGAACCTGACCGTCGTCGGAGCAACAGCGTCCGTGCCGCCGACGGTGGGAGCGAACCTGCTCGTCGCGGACGGACACGTGCAGGACCACGGTGCCGTGGGTGTGCTCCTGCCCGCGGGCACACCGCTGCGCGTCGGCGTCTCGCAGGGAAGCCGCCCGGTCGGACCGGCGCTGGTGGTCACCGCGGCGGACGGCAACCTGATCGAGGAGATCGCCGGCCGTCCCGCGCTCGACCGGCTCATGGAGATCGTCGAGGACGCCGATCCGCTGACCAAGCACGCTATGGCGTCCGGACTGGGCCTCGGGATCGTGCTCGACGAGTCCCACGACGAGCCCGAACCCGGTGACGTCCTCGTCAGACCCGTTCTCGGAGGTGAGAGGAACCGACGCGCGGTCGCTGTCGGTTCGGTGGTGGACGTCGGCACGACCGTCCAGTTCCAGGTTCGGGACCCGACTGCCGCCGACGATGACCTTCACGGCCTCCTCGACGGCGAGGAGGCCGAGGCTGCGCTCGTGTTCAAGAGTGAGCAACGAGGCGAAGCGTTCTTCGGGTTCCCGGACCACGACGCTGCCGTCGTCGACGGGCACGTACGGGCAGGAGCCACGGCGGGGATGTTCGGCACGAACGTGACCGGCCCCGTCGCGGGCATGCCGGCCGTGCACGACCGAAGCGCGGTCGTGGTCCTCTTCGACGCCTGACGCCTTCACCGGCCGGCCCCGACGGGCCGGGGTTCACGGAGCGGGTCGAACCGCTCCTTCCGGCACGATCGACGTGTCACCGGTGGCATCACCGGTCCAGGCGGCGAACTCGAGCAGCACACCGTCGGGGCCGAGGAAGTACAGGGAACGTACGTACACGTCGTCGGTCATCTCCTCGGAGAGGCCGATCTCGCTCGTGTCGTGGTTCGCGATCTCGGTGGTCTCGATACCGGCGGCACGGAGCCGGTCCCGGTACTCCTCCATCTTGTCGACGGGCACCTGGAAAGCGACGTGATTCATCGAACCGATGGCGCTCGTCAGAGCGGCCCGGTCCGGTCGGTCCTTCGGCTGGCTGACGCCGGGCACCGGTTCCGGAGCGTCCGGGAACCAGAAGAACGCCAGGCTGTCACCGCCTCCGCAGTCGAAGAAGAAGTGCTGACCCAGGCCGAAGGGCAGTTCGATCGTGCGTATCAGCGGCATACCGAGGACGCCCTCGTAGAAGGCGACCGTCTCGGCCATGTCCCGACACACCAGTGCCAGGTGATTGATGCCACCGAACTCGAACGGTGCGTCGGTCACTTCGTCCCCTTCGTCATGCCGCCATCTTCGGGTTCCGTCCGCCCACCGGGGACGGACGGAACGTCTCAACCAGCAGCCGGGTCGAGGCTGATCGACTTCGACTGGAGGTACGCCTCGAGGCCCTCCGGTCCCAGCTCGCGACCCAGGCCCGAGTCCTTGAACCCACCGAACGGCGCTCCGAAGGCCATCGCGAAGTGGTTGACCCCGATCGTGCCGGTCTGCACCCGCCGCGCCACGTCGGCCGCCTCGGCGGCGTCACCGCCCCAGACCGAGCCGCAGAGGCCGTACTTGGAATCGTTCGCGAGCGCCACCGCGTCGTCGACACCGTCGTGTGCGATGACCGACAGCACCGGACCGAAGATCTCCTCCTGGGCGAT
>JAGQSN010000197.1 GCA_020439555.1 Acidimicrobiales bacterium
TCGACCCGATCGACGGCACCAAGGCGTTCACCCACGGCGTGCCGCTGTACTCGAACCTTCTGGCGATCGAGGATGCCGACGGCATCGAGATCGGGGTCATCAACATCCCGGCTCTCGGTGAGACCGTCTATGCGGGGCGCGGGCTCGGGTGCTTCTGCAACGGCGAGCCGTGTTCGGTCAACGACCGTGAAGGCATCGCCGACGCCTACCTCACCTCCAGCGGACTCAGCCCGTGGAGCGACGGTGCACTCGTGCGGGCCAAGGCAGCGGGTCTGAACCTTCGGACCTGGGGCGACGGCTACGGCTACGTCCTCGTCGCGACCGGACGGGTGGAAGCGATGTTCGACCCGAAGGCAGAGCTGTACGACCTGGCACCGATGCCGATCATCCTCAGCGAGGCCGGCGGTCGCTTCACGGACCTCGCAGGGAACGTGGACCCCGGTGGTGGCAGCGGACTGGCCACCAACGGTCGGATCCACGACGAGCTTCTGGCGATCCTCCGCGACTGAACCTCGTCTCGAACGGTTCGAGGAGCCGAGTTCGGTCGAAGTTCACACCGAGTGCCGGTTTTCCTTGGGCCGAACGCTCAGCGAACCGCGATGCGGGCCGATGGGTTCGGGAATGGAGCGCGTCGCATCGATACTCGAACGTGAACGAGAGCTCCTCGAGTCCCTCCTCTTCAAGCTGGTCGAAACCCGGCTTATCCTGCAGGCCAACGAGCTGCGCTTCCTAGGACGGGCGACCGGGGAGGTGGATCTGGCCCGTACGCGGTGCCGCGAGATCGACCTCGTCCGTGCCGCGACCGTTGATGCTCACACCCCGGGTGCCTCGTTGCGGGAGCTCGCTTCGGGGGCTCAGGAACCGTGGCCGGGGATACTGCGAGACCATCACGACACGCTCGCCTCGGTGGTCGCAGAGATCGAACTGACCGCGCACCAGAACGCGGAACTCGCCCGCCTCGGGCTCGATGCGATGAAGCTCACACCGGTACCAGCGGGTGCGGTCGCGCCCAGCGACGACAGAACCGAGTTGAACCGGCTTGCCCGGGGCGCCGCCCTCACGTCGGTCCTTGGAACAGCAGCTCGCCTTCGGATGCCGGACCTGTTGCTGTTCCTTCGCTGAGCACCGGCTCGGTCGAAGACCGACCGGGCGGGACATCGTCTCCGAGCTGTTCGGGACGCGCCACGGCCCGGCGTCGTTGCCGGGCCGTGGGAACCGTGTGGGTGTGGGTGGATCGAGCGCTTGGGCTGCCTCAGGCCGACACGGCCTCGGCGTCAATGCGGTCGTGCCAGTGGGACGCATCAGCGATCGCGGAGGCGTAGACCGCCTTACGGCGGGCGACGCGACCTTGCGGGGCCGGTGCCACGCCTTCGGCGGACTCGTACTGGGCGGTGATGCCTTCCCGGAGCATCTCCAGCGCTTCCGAACGGAGCTGGGAGATGCGGGACTCGGTCACGCCGAGGAACGAGGCGAGTTCCTGGGACTTCCGACCCTCGAGGAAGTAGCCGACGATGACCAACCGATGACGCTCCGGCAGCAGGTGGACGGCGTCGCGCAGGTAGGCGTGAAGTTCACGGTTCTCGAGCTCTTCGCTCGGTTCGAGCGTGGCGTCGTCGGTGAGGACGTCGACCAGGGTCAGGTCCTCTTCGCCGTCGTTCACGTCGTACTCGA
>JAGQSN010000198.1 GCA_020439555.1 Acidimicrobiales bacterium
GGATCTGCTCCAGGTAGGGCTGCGGAAGGGAGGTGCGTTCGGCGATGTCGCGTACGGACGTCGGTGTCCCGTCCCCGTGCATCACGAGGGAGAGCAGCGCGCGACATGCGTAGTCGCCCCGGGTCGACACCTTCATTCCGCCGGAGTCTACGAAGGCCAGGAGTGTTCGCTCGCACCCGTCGTCCGCAACTGTCAGGGCATCTGCCGGACGTTGATGGATTCGTCGTCGTGGCGCGGCGATAGCCTGCCGGGCAGCTTCCGGGAAGGATCTCCGTGGACAAGCCCGTGCTGCCCGACTATTCGGGGGCCTGCATCTCCAACATCGTGCCCGCCCTGCTCGACGGTGCGGTCGACCCGCCGCCCTGGCTGCCCGACGCGGCCCTCGACGCGGCACAGGTCGTGCTCCTGGTGCTCGACGGCCTGGGCTGGGAACAGCTCCAGGACCGAACCGACGTCGCTCCGGTCCTGTCGTCGCTCGTCGGCGGACCGATCACGAGCGTCACGCCGTCGACCACCGCGACCGCTCTCACGTCGATCGCGACTGGGATGACGCCGGGGGAGCACGGTGTGGTCGGCTACCGGGTCTCGACCGGCAGCCAGGAGGTCCTCAACGTCCTGCGCTGGAGCACCCCGTCCGGTGACGCCAGGCAGCGGATCGATCCGGAGGAGTTCCAGCCGCACGCCGCGTTCTGCGCGCAGCGACCTGCGATCGTGACGAAGGCCGAGTTCGTGAACTCGGGTTTCAGCGGCGCCCACCTGAGCCACGTGCGCTTCAACGGTTATCGGGTCCCGTCGACGCTGGTGTTGGAGCTCCGACGGGTGCTGCGAGCCGGCGAGCCGTTCGTGTACGCCTACTACGACGGAATCGACAAGGTCGCCCACGAGTACGGCCTCGCCGAGCACTACGACGCCGAACTGCGGTTCGCGGACCGGCTGGTCGCCGACATCCTCGAAGCGATGCCACCGGGTGCAGCGCTGGTGATCACCGCGGATCACGGTCAGGTCGACGTGGGCGACAGGATCGTCGAGCTCGGTTCGGAAGTGACGCCGCACGTGTCCTACCAGTCAGGCGAGGGCCGCTTCCGCTGGCTGCACGCCCGTCCCGGCCGGGCCGACGCCCTCCTCGAAGCTGCGAGGGCCGCACATTCGGACGTGGCGTGGGTGCGGACCCGTGACGAGACGGTGGACGAGGGTTGGTGGGGTGAACGGGTCACCGACGCCGCTCGGTCTCGGCTGGGCGACGTCGCCCTGGTCGCCCGGGACCCGATCTCCTTCCACGACCCGGCCGACACCGGCCCGTTCGTCCTTGTCGGTCGGCACGGTTCGCTGACCTCTGCCGAGATGTACGTCCCGTTGCTGGTAGGAACGAAGTGATGAGTGAACCTGTTGCCGAACCGATGACCGAACCGACCATCGCCCACGGCGAGCTGGTGGACGGTCCCACTCCATCCGACCCGCAGCCCGCCGAGGAGCACTCCGAGATCGAACGCCGTGAGGCCGTCGAGGAGCCGGCGAAGGTGATGCGGATCGGCTCGATGATCAAGCAACTCCTCGACGAGGTCCGTGCCGCGGAACTCGACGAGGCCGCCCGTGGACGGCTGCGGGAGATCTACGACACGTCCGTGCAGGAGCTGGGGTCCGCCCTGTCGCCGGACCTGCGCGCCGAGCTCGACCGGGTCGCGATCCCCTTCGGTGAGGGGGACAACCCGACCGACGCCGAGCTGAGGATCGCCCAGGCGCAGCTCGTCGGCTGGCTCGAGGGCTTGTTCCACGGGATCCAGGCGACCCTGTTCGCCCAGCAGGTGGCTGCACGCAACCAACTCGAAGGCATGCGCAACCAGTTGCCCGGTCAGGTCGTCCCGGGTGGACCGGGTGCGCCTCAAGGTCCGGCGGGCGAGGACGGATCGGTTCCGCCGGGTACGTACCTCTGAGCCGAGCTCCCGCCGTGGCGTCGACCGTCTCGGCGGGGTGCCGGGCCGTCGACGGTGGTACGGTCGGAATCACACCCGTGTTATTCATCCACAGACTGGGGACGAAGCCTGTGGATCACCTGTGGACGCCGTAGGAACCCTTTCGGAAGGACACCGTCGTGGGCGATTCGTTCACCCACCTACACGTGCACACCGAGTACTCGATGCTCGACGGTGCCGCCCGGATCGACGATGTCGTCGCGGCCGCAGCCGCCGACGGCCAACCAGCCCTCGGGATCACCGACCACGGCAACATGTACGGGATCCTTCCCTTCTACAAGGCGTGCCGTGCCCAGGGCGTGAAACCGATCCTCGGCACCGAGGCGTACATGGCGCATGACTCGCGCCACGAACGGCCGAGCCGCCGTGGCCGCGTGGACGACACCGGCGGTGACACCGGCGGCGGCAAGAAGCTCTACTACCACCTGACCCTGCTGGC
>JAGQSN010000199.1 GCA_020439555.1 Acidimicrobiales bacterium
ATCTGGATCGCGTAGTCGATGCCGACGCCGAGCATCACCGGTAACCCGGCGATGGTCACGACCGACAGCGGTATGCCGAGATAGCCAGCGAGTCCGAACGCCCAGGTGACACCGACGATGATCACCGCGAGAGGGAGGAGTCGCCAACGGACGTCGAAGAAGACGAGCAGGATCACGACCATGATCGCGATGGCGATCGCGCCGAGCGACAGGATGCCGCCGCGCAGGTAGTCGTTGATGTCCTTCAGCAGGACGGGGGCGCCGGTCACGACGGTCGTGGCACCGTCCAGCTTCACGTCCTCGAAGGCCTTCTTGACGGCGATCGCGCCTTGTCCTTCGGTCTCGATGTCAGCGTTGCCGACCAGGCGCACGATCATCTGTGCGTGGCGGTCGTCGAAGAACGACGAGCGCAGCGGCTTGCGGATCTTGCCCTCGTTGTCGTGGAGGAGGACGTCGACCCACTCGGGGTTGTCGAGCGTGCGCGGGTTGTTGGCTGCGTCGAGGAGGAACGGTCCGACCCGCTCGGTGGTCGCTGCGAGGTCCGACTCACGGACCTTGATCGACGCCTTCGCGGCCGCCTTCTCCTCGGCGGTCGCCTTCGGGTCGGTCGCGTTCTTCTTGTCGAACTCGGACGCGGCGTCGAGGGTCAGCTTGCCGATCGCGGCGAGAGGCTCGAACTGCTTGTCGGCCGGCAGCGCCTTGACCGCATCGTCGAAGGCCTTCTGGTAGGCGACGGGTCCCTGGGTGGCTGCGGAGGCGGTCGCCTTGGCGATCTTCGCGGCCGTCTCGGGGGAGAACGACAGGAGGCTGGCGCTGAAGTTGAGGGTGTCGGCAGGGGTCAGGACCGCCTCGACCTCCGGCGATCCGGCGATCTTCGCCGCCGCGGCTTCGATCTTGGCCCGGTTGCCCTTCTCCATCAGTTCGGAGACCTTGTGGCCCTCGTCCATCGTGAAGAGGACGACCATCAGCTGTCCGCCGAACAGGTCCTGGTAGGCGACGTTGTCCTTGGCAACCTGGTCGTTCTTGTTCAGGTAGCTGTCCTGACCGGTCGCGAACTGGAGCTTCGGAATGCCGAGACCGAGGACGAGGGTGATGATCAGTCCCACGACCGAGACGAGCCCGGCGCGCTTGCCCAACTGCACGGCCAGGTTTGACCAGAATCGCTTCATCACGGCTGCGTGGCTCCTCGGGGGTCGAGCGTCGGTTCCGCCGTTGTCGCCGGGGAGGCTTCGGCGAGCGGTTTGTGATCAGGCGAGTCTGACACGCGACCCCCGAACCGATCCAGTGCTCGAGAACGTTCTGCTGCTGCTCCCGCGCCCGTGTCGCGGCGGAGTGAAGCGCCGTGTCGGTCGAGCCCTGGGCCGCCGTGGCTGGCCTTCGCGGTGCCCCGATATGGTGGGTCCGGCCCGGCGGGAGTCGGGTCAGAAACCTGAAGCGCACCTGTCCGGTGCGGCGTCGAGAGGACCGCTGTGAGCGACCAAGCCCCCAAGACCCACTTCGACCTGATCGTCGTCGGAGGTGGTCCCGCCGGCTACGCCGCAGCCCTGTACGGATCCTCCGCCGGGCTCGACATCGCGTTGGTGGAGAAGGACAAGGCCGGTGGTACCTGTCTGCATCGCGGATGCATCCCGGCCAAGGAACTCCTCGAGACAGCCCATGTGTTCCGCACCGTCGCGGACGCGTCGAAGTTCGGCGTGGAGTCGTCGGCTCCGTCGCTGCAGTGGGCGACCACGTTGGAACGCAAGGCGTCGGTCGTCGACGGCCTGTTCAAGGGGCTGTCCGGGCTGCTGAAGAAGCGCAAGGTCACCGTGTTCGACGGCACCGGCAAGCTCGGTTCGGACCGTTCGGTCACCGTCGCCGGCAACGACGGTTCCACCGTTCGCATCACCGCTGACGCCGTGATCCTCGCGTCCGGGTCGGTGCCGCGGACCATCCCCGGATTCGACGTCGACGGCAGGATCGTCCTCACCTCCGACGAAGTGTTCGAGATGCAGTCGGTACCCGGCCGGGTAGCGGTGATCGGTGGCGGTGCGATCGGCTGTGAGTTCGCGTCGATGCTGAGCGACCTCGGCAGCCAGGTGACCATCCTGGAGGCTCTGCCCCAGATCCTCCCCGGTGTCGACAAGGACGTCGTCTCGACGGTCCTCAAGTCCTTCAAGAAGCGTTCGCTCGACGTCCGCACCGGCGTGAAGGTCACCGGACACTCCCCGGGCGCCTCGGGTACGACCATCGAACTCGAAGGTGGCGAGACCCTGGACGTCGACGCTGTCATCGTGTCCGTCGGCCGGCGCCCCCTGTCGGAGAGCCTCGGCCTCGCCGGCACCGGCGTGAACGTCGACGAGCGGGGATTCGTCGTCGTGGACGAACTCTGCCGCACGGCGGTCGACGGCGTCTGGGCCGTCGGCGACCTCATCGCGACTCCCGGACTGGCACATGTCGGATACGCCGAGGCCATCCTCGTGATCAAGCAACTGCTCGGCGAGCAGGCCGTTCCCGTCGACTACTCCAAGGTCGCCTGGTGCATCTACTGCCACCCGGAGGTCGCCTTCGTCGGCATGACCGAGGAAGCCGCGCGTGAGGCCGGCTTCGACGTCGTCGTCTCCAAGCACCGTTGGATGGGCAACAGCCGTGCGCTCATCATCGGTGACACCGACGGCCTCGTGAAGATCATCGCCGAGAAGCGCCCGGACGGATCCGCCGGAAGGGTCCTCGGCGTGCACATGTCCGGTCCGTGGGTGACCGAGCAACTGGGTCAGGGCTACCTGGCCGTCAACTGGGACGCGACCGTCGACGACATCGCACACTTCATCCAACCGCACCCCTCCCTGTCGGAGACCTTCGGCGAGGCTGTCCTCGGCCTGACGGGCCGCACCCTCAACTCCTGACCGAGACCTCCGACCGAACAACCGAACCCCGATCCCGGAAAGCGAGCGGCACCATGGCCGACATCGAGCTCCCCCAGCTAGGCGAGAGCGTCACCGAAGGCACCATCACCAGGTGGTTCAAGGCCGTCGGCGACCAGGTCGCGGAGGACGAGCCGCTGTTCGAGGTGT
>JAGQSN010000200.1 GCA_020439555.1 Acidimicrobiales bacterium
GAGAAGTTCCAGGCCCGCCAGTTCTCGGCGTTGATCGAGCCGAGGCGCTGGCCTCCCACCTGAAGGCCGAATCGGATCTTGCCGATCACGTTCTCCTGGACGATCTGACCGACCTCGGTACCGGCTCCGTCCTGGACGATGATCTTGGACTTCATGACCTTCGCCGGTCGGGTCAGCTGGAGTTGGACGGTCCCGGATGCGTCGACGATCTGGAGCTTGTGCGTCAGGAACTGGTCGACGGAGGTGAGTGCGCGGAGAACCTTCTTGGCGGTGCTCTGACCGACCTGACGGACCGCTCCGATCTGGTTGCCGTGCTGATCGCTGATCGCGTACTCGTTGTTCAGCTCCCAGACCTTGGCCTTCTGGTTGACCACGAGGATCGGCTCCGAGAACAGCGTGCCGCCGCCCTGGACGGCACCGGCCTGTACACCGGCCCGGTCGAGGCTCTTCTGGAATCGGTCGGCCGAGACGTCACGTTGGGGCACGTTGCCCGGCGCGTTGACCGGGTCCGTCGACTGCCGTCCATGGCTGCTGACCTGGTCGGTCCACTGGGTGCCGTCGAACCACCGGTACTCGTGGCGCCCCATGGGGTCCGGGTACCAGTTCGGGCTGTGTTGGCCTGTGTCGCTCATCGCCGTTCTCCTGCTGGGTGTGCCTGGATACTCAAACACATGGCGGGAACCATCTCAGACGAAGATCATCCGGTGCAGGAACCTGCCGTGGGTGTCGGGGAAGTCGTTCCGGGTGTGCGCGCCGCGGCTCTCTTCTCGCAGCCGGGCGGCTTCGACCACCGCCCGGCCCACGGTCGCCAGGTTCCGCACCTCGTTCCGAGCCACATCGTCCGGTTCGGTCTGGGCCAGGATCGCCTCGACCTCTCCCCTGGCGATGTCCAGTCGGTCGTCGTCACGCAGTACGCCGGCGTTGTCCGTCATGGTGCGCTGAAGGAGCTTGCGTACCTGTTGTGGCGTCGGGCCGTCGGCCGGCGCGTCGCCGGAGGTGTTCCGTGTCGAGGACGATCGGGGCTTCACCGGGGCGAGCCGCACGTACAGACCGCCGATGACGCCGGCCGGGACTGTGTCGGGCCGGTCCGGATCGAGCCCGATCACCGACCGCATGGCACCGGTCGGAGAAGGGCCGCTCAGCCCTTGTTCGATGGCTTCCACGGCACGGGGCCCGAACACCATCCCTTCGAGGAGCGAGTTCGAGGCGAGGCGGTTCGCGCCGTGGACACCGGAACAGGAAGCCTCCCCTGCCGCCCACAGACCCGGAAGCGAGGTCGCTCCGTTGAGGTCGGTGACGATTCCGCCGCACGTGTAGTGGGCGGCCGGTGCGACGGGGAGCCAGTCCTTCGCCGGGTCGAGACCGACTTCGCGCAGGTCGCGCGCGATGTTCGGGAACCGCTGGTCGAAGTCCTCCAGGCCGGTGGCGTCCAGGTAGACGTGGTCGACACCGAGTTCCTGCATGCGCCACGTCTCGGCCCGGGAGACGACGTCACGCGGTTGGAGCTCGTCGACGAACCGTTCGCCGTTGGTGTCGCGGAGCAGGGCACCGTGTCCCCGTAGTGCCTCGGTCAGGAGGGGTCGGGGCATCGCCTCGACCGACAGGGCGGTGGGGTGGAACTGGATGAACTCGACGTCGGCCACAGCCACCCCGGCACGCAACGCCATCGCGATCCCGTCCCCGGTCGCTTCGGTGGGGTTCGTGGTGACGGCATAGAGCTGACCGGCCCCACCGGTGGTGACGAGCACGTTCGCGGCCCTCACCTCGTGCACCGATCCGTCGGCGAAACGCGCCCGTACACCCCGGCAGCGTCCCGCCTCGACGATCAGGTCGAGGGCGAACGCGTGCTCGTGCAATGCGGCAGCGGTGAGCTGGACCGCCTCGACGAGCGCCCGTTCCACCTCGGCTCCGGTCGCGGAGCCACCGGCGTGGACGATCCGCGGCAGCGAGTGTCCGCCCTCCCGGGCCAGTTCGAGTTCGCCGCGACCGTCCCGGTCGAACATCGCTCCCATCGCGATCAGTTCGTTCACCCGGGCCGGTCCCTCGTCGACGAGCACCCGCACGGCGTCGGTATCGCACAGCCCCGCTCCGGCGGCGAGCGTGTCCGCGAGGTGGAGATCGGTCGAGTCCGGGTCACCGCCGAGCACTGCAGCGACTCCGCCCTGGGCCCAGCGAGTGGCCGACTGCGGTAGCTCACCCTTCGTCAGTACTCCGACTCTCATCCGGTGCGTCTCGGCCGCCCGCACGGCGGCTGAGAGCCCGGCGACGCCAGAACCGAGGACCAGCAGGTCCAGTTCAGATTCGACCATGACGGCAGTCTGACCGGATCAAACCCGTTCGGCGCGATCTATCAGTTGTGGGCGACTTCGACGTAGGGCCGCGGTGCGGGTGTGTCGAGCGCCGCCAGCGCCGCGGCAGTGGTCGCGTCCACGGGGATGTTCGCAGTGTCGACGTGGACGACGGTCGGCTCGAACCCGTCCAGTTCGGCTTCCTCGAAGTCGGCGTAGCTGATGATGATCACCTTGTCACCGGGCGACACGAGCCGGGCGGCGGCTCCGTTGAGGCAGATGTCGCCGGAGCCACGCACGCCCTCGATCACGTAGGTCTCGAGGCGTGACCCGTTGTCGATGTCGACGATCGCCACCTGCTCGTACTCGCGCAGGTCCGCGGCGTCCATGAGGTCACGGTCGACGGTGATCGAACCCACGTAGTGCAGGTTCGCGTCGGTCACCGTGGCACGGTGGATCTTGCTCTTCATCATGCGTCGGCGCATCGCTGACGTCCTTTCGTGGTGGACGCCGGTCGCCCGGTCGCCCCCTCTGGGGATGCCCCCATTCTTCCAGCGACAACACCCGGCACCGCAATTCGTGTTCCCGTTCGGTTCGTGTTCCCGTTCGGTTCGTGTTCCCGTTCGGTTCGTGACTCGTTCCGGGCCCGTTCGCCGACGGCCTCGTCGTCAGTCGGTCGGGACAGGAACCGCCAGGTTGTCGAGCAGTCGGGTGCGGCCGAAGTGCACAGCGATCAGCAGGCGTTGATCGCCGCCGATCCGTTCGGCCGGTTCCAGGGTCGCGCTGTCGACGACCTCGGCGTAGTCGAGAACAGCTTCCGGCTCGGTCGCGACACGTTCGACCATCGTCCGTCGCACCGTGTCGACGTCGGCTCCACCCGCTGCAGCGTCGGCGGCCGCGGTCAATGCCGCGTGCAGCACGGGCGCAGCGGACCGCTGGGCGTCGTCGAGGTAGACGTTGCGGCTCGACATCGCCACCCCGTCGGCCTCGCGGACGATCGGGCAGCCGACCACCTCGACCGGCATCGACAGGTCGGCCGCGAGGCGGCGGACGACGGCGAGTTGTTGGAAGTCCTTCTCCCCGAAGTAGGCGCGGCAAGGCCCGACGATCGAGAACAGCTTGGTGACGACGGTGGCCACACCCGCGAAGTGCTCCGGGCGTGATGCGCCTTCGAACCGTCGGGTGATCCGGTCGACGGTGACGGTCGTGAGCACCGGCCCACCCGGGTACATCTCCTCGACCGACGGGTGCAGAACGTCGGTGACGCCCCGCTCGGCGCACACGGCCAGGTCACGGTCGATGTCACGGGGGTAGGTGCTGAGGTCCTCGTTCGCCGCGAACTGGAGCGGGTTCACGAAGATGCTCGCGACGGCGACGTCGTTGTCCGTTGCTGCGGCGGACATCAGCGACGCGTGCCCGTCGTGCAGGTATCCCATGGTCGGCAC
>JAGQSN010000201.1:0-5023 GCA_020439555.1 Acidimicrobiales bacterium
GCTCTAGCCAACTGAGCTATGCGCCCGGGACAGGCGATCGTAGGCGCTGCCCTGGGCGTTCACCCAGGTCGGTCGGCTCGGTCAGTTGCCCGAGAGGCGTGCCACCACTGGAGCGAAGGTGTCGAGTGCGTCACCCTGGACGACCACGTAACTGGCGTCGAAGCGGTCCCGGCGCTCCTCGAGTTGTTCGCACAGTTCGTCCACCGAGCCGACGAGGGCGTGCGGCATTGCCGACAGCTCGGCGGGGGACATGCCGAAGGCCGGGGCGAAGCTCTCGATCATCGATGCCCGGTCGTCGGTGACTATGCACGCGAAGTTGAGGAGGTTGATCTCCAGGTCGTCGTAGCGGTCTCCGGCGGCCGCTCGGACCCAGCCGATCTTCTCGTCGGTCGCCTCGGCGAGTCCGTTGCGGGCAGCGTCGGCGTCGATCGCACCGTTCGGGATCGTCGGGTTGATGCCGACGATGTCGGCGTGGCGACCGGCGATGCTCAGCATCCTCTTCATCCCGCCGCCGATCAGCACAGGCGGTGTCGCCTGGACCGGCTTCGGCAGGCCTTGGTGACCGGTGATCGTGTAGTGGTCGCCTTCGAACGTGACCGGGTCCGGTCCCAACAGACCCTTGATCACCTGAAGGCCTTCCTCGAAGCGGTCGACCCTCGTCGCCGGCGCGTCGTAGGCAATGCCGGACTCGTCGTAGTCGCTTCGCATCCATCCTGCTCCGAGTCCGACCTCCAGGCGGCCGTCGGAGAGGAGGTCGAGGGTCGCCAACTCCTTGGCGAGCACCAACGGGTGGCGGTAGTCGTTGTCGAACACGAGGGCGCCGATTCGCAGTTCGGTCGTCGCTGCTGCAGCTGTAGCCAGCGCCGGCGCGGGCGCGAGCTGATCCCCGAAGTGATCCGGCATGAACAGGGTGGAGTACCCGAGGTCCTCGGCCTTGCGTGCCAGCGCCTTCCACTCTGCGGCCGACGGAGCGGTTGCGAGCTGGATTCCGAATCGGAAACGGCGAGGATGGGCCATCGGGGACCTGCTTTCACCAATGTGGTCGGTCGAAGTGGTTCGGACCGGAACGTGGGCAGCGTACAGATCGTTCCGGTCCGGTTCGGTGGGTGCTGGTTTCGATTTCGCTCGGCTTCGCTCGAGCAGCGTGCTGGGTTCGAACCTTGAGCGAGCGCAACAGCTCGAAGGTCGGCTCGTGGCGAAGCCTTGAGTGGTGGGGGCGACGGGTACGATCTTCGGCGTTGTGAGGTACCTCCTGCGGCTCGGCCGCCTAGTCGTCGTGCTCGCCGCAGTGGTCGGAGTCCTCGCCGGGGCCGTGATCCTGATGGCGCCGCAGGCCCGTACCGTCGTCAGCGCTCACCGTTCGGACCACGAGCAGCTGACGCTGAAGTCCCTGGCGCAGCGTTCCTACATTTACGACTCCCGTGGCAACCCCCAGGGAGTCATGACCAACCGTGAGAACCCCCAGAACCGGGTGACAGTCCCGTTGTCGAAGATCCCGGATCCGGTCGTCAAGTCGATCCTCGCCGTGGAGGACGCGAACTTCTACCGCCACAAGGGCGTCAACATCCGTTCGATCGCCCGGGCGGTCGACGCGAATCTGGAGAGCGGGGCGGTCAGCCAGGGTGGTTCGACGATCACCCAACAGGTCGTGAAGAACGCGCTCGTCGGCGACGAGCAGAACTTCAGTCGCAAGCTCCGTGAGGCTTTCCTGGCCGTCGAGCTCGAGAAGCAGATGACCAAGAACGAGATCCTCGAGTACTACCTGAACAGCGTCTACTTCGGTGCCGGCGCGTACGGGGTGCAGGCGGCTGCGGAGGTCTACTTCGGCAAGGACGTCAGCAAGCTCGACTGGGCCGAGGGCGCGATGCTCGCAGCGCTCATCTCCAGCCCGAACGACTACAACCCCGTGAAGCACCCCGAACGGGCGCTTCGGCAGCGGACTCTGGCCTTCCGGCGGTTGGTCGAGACCGGGACGCTGACCCAGGCGGAAGCCGACTACGCGAACGCCTTCCCGCTGCCCACCAAGACGGTCAGACCGGCTGCGCCGTACGACTACTTCGTGGAGATGGTCAAGCAGGAACTCCTCACGGACCCGAAGTACGGGCTCGGACGGACCGAGACCGAGCGCAACCGCAACGTCTACGAGGGCGGAATCAAGGTCTTCACAACGTTCGATCCCGTGCTCCAGATCGATGCGGTGAAGGCTCGTGACGAGACCCTGCCCGACAGCAACGGTGACGGCACGTTCACAGTCACCAACCCCAAGACCGGCCAGCCCGAGATGGGGACGCAGGCGATCGTCTCGGTCGAACCGTCGACGGGTGCGGTTCGGGTGATGGTCGGCGGACCGGGCTTCGACAGGGTCAAGCTCAACCTGACGACCCAAGGACGTCAGGTCGGGTCGACGATGAAGCCATTCGTCGCCGCCACCCTGTTCGAGCAGGGATACACGCCCTCGAGCACCCTGTACGGGAGCTGCACCTACAAGTGGCCCGACGAACGCAAAGGCACCAAGACGACGACCTACACGAGCGGCAAGTTCGGGTCGATCAAGTCGATGATCACCTCCTCTTCGAACTGCGGCTTCATCGGCCTCGGCCAGGCGGCCGGTCTCGCCAATGTCGCCGATGTCGCCGAAAGAGTCGGGATCCGGAGCAACCTCTACGAACTCGACGCCGAGGGTGAGCCGACCACGCGGCTCGTTCCTTCGTTGCCCCTGGGGCCGAAGAACATCTCGCCACTGGAGATGGCCTCCGCATACGCGACTTTCGCGAACGACGGCCTCTACAACGAGCCGTACCTGATCGAGCGGATCGAGGACAGCAACGGTCGGATCATCTACCAGCACCGCAGCGCCCCTCGCCGTGCCGTCAGCGAACTGACCGCCCGGCTCGTGACCGAGGTCCTCAAGGCGAACGTCCTGGGTGGGACCGGCACCCGTGCGCGCATCGCCACGGGCCAACCCGCTGCCGGCAAGACCGGTACGACCAACGACGCCACCGACCTGTGGTTCGTCGGCTACACGCCGCAACTCAGCACTGCGGTGTGGATGGGCGTGCCGGCAGGGTCGGTCTCGCTCGATCGCCGTTTCGCCGGAGCGTTCGGCGGTCGTTACCCGGCGGCGACCTGGGGTCGCTTCTACTCGATGGCGATGCAGGGCCAACCGATCGTCGACTTCCCCGAACCCGTCGACGTGCCTCGGACGAAGTCGATACCGCGCCCCGACACGATGGTCGGTGGTGGGCGTTCCTCCTACTCGTACAGCTCGACTCGCCGCCGCCGCTACACGCCGAGGACGACGACGCCCACCACGACGGCGCCCCGCACGCCGGACGGCGACGATGGCGGAACCGGTACCGGTGGAGGAACGGGCGGCGGGACCGGGGGAGGTACCGGAGGAGGTACCGGAGGAGGAACGGGCGGCGGGACCGGGGGCGGAACAGGTGGTGGTACCGGCGGAGGAACCGGCCAAGGCGACGGAGGGAACTGAGGACGTGTCAGCCGAGATCGAGAACCTGCTGGCGCTGCAGGAGCGCGACACGGCGCTGGACCAGATCCGCCACCAGATCGAGGTCCTTCCCGTCAGAGTCGAACGAGACGGCCTGCAGGCGCAACTGGCCGAGCTCGACACGAAGACCGAAGCCAAGAGAGCCGAACGCGACGAGCTGGCCCGTCGACAGCGTCGCCTCGACGACGAGGTCGAGTCGCTCGACGCGAAGCGCAAGGACCACGACGCAAAGCTCTACGGCGGATCGATCACGAACGCGAGGGAACTCCAGGACCTCCAGGAGGAGATCGAGTCCCTCGGCCGTCGGATCACGTCCCTCGAGGACGACGAACTGGAGATCATGGAGGCCGTCGAGCCGATCGAGGCGGAGCTACAGGAGCTGGCCTCCGCCCGCCGGGCGCTCGACGCGTCGCTCGAGGACGTCTCCGCGCGGCTCAGCGCTGCCGAGGCCGAGTTGCTCACCGGACTGAGCGAGCAGCAGGAGGCACGCGATGTCGCGGCCGCCTCGGTCCCTGCCGACCTGCTGGCCGAGTACGAGAAGCTCAGAGCAGGTGGGGGTGGGATCGGCATCGCACGCCTCATCGGTGGAAACCAGTGCGGGGGCTGTCACCTGACCCTTTCGGCGGTTGAGGTCGCGGCCATTCGAAAGCACCCCGACGAGCTCACGCACTGCGAGGAGTGCGGGCGACTCCTCGCTCCCTGAGAAGGGTCGGTCACCGTGTTCGTCTGGTTCGCCGCGCTCTCGGTCGTGATCGTCGCACTCGTCTTCCGGAGTCCCGCGATCGACTACCGCACGGTTGCCCTCGGAGCCCTGCTGCCTTGGGTGGATGCGCTCCTGGGCGGCCCGCGGGTGCTTCACGCGTTGAGCGGCGCAGTGGTCCTGTTGGTGCTGGTCATGGCCACGACCAAGCGACGCCGACTGCTTCGCCGCAGACTTCTGGGCGTACCGATCGGCATGTTCTGCCACCTGCTGCTCGACGGCACGTTCACGACCGTGCAGGCCTTCTGGTGGCCGTTCGCCGGAACCACGTTCGCGTCCGGTCAGGTGCCGGAGATCCGCCATCTCGGTTTCTCGATCGTGCTCGAGATCCTGGGGTTCGTCGTCGCCTGGTGGGCGTGGCGGACATTCGGTCTGGACCGACCCGCGGCGCGCCGACGCTTCCTCACGGAAGGTCGACTCGACCTTCCGTCGTGAGGCGTGCCGGCGGGATGGACGACGAGCCGCCCTGTAGGCGGGGTTCTGTCCTCGGGTCCGTTGCCGGGGTCCCGATGGGTGACCATCCATCTGTGCGGCCCACCTGAGGGTCCCTCCTGAGAGGGGCGGACGGACAGCCCTGCCCTCGATTCGGCCTTGCTCCCGGTGGGGGTTACCTAGCCGACCGAGTCACCCCGGCCGCTGGTGCGCTCTTACCGCACCGTTTCACCCTTACCTGTGCCGGCGAGCCGGCCATCGGCGGTCTGTTCTCTGTGGCCCGATCCGCGAGGTCGCCCCCGCCTGGCTCTCGCCAGCACCGT
>JAGQSN010000201.1:5045-24080 GCA_020439555.1 Acidimicrobiales bacterium
GCCGCGGTCACCCGGACGGCTCGTCGTCGGCCAAGACCCTAACGGGTGACCCCCCGCTGCGCGCACCCGCATGCGGCGGGGGTTACGTGCCCGGCCCGGTGGCCGTCAGGCCGCCGGACCTCTTACTCGGCCTTCTTGGACTTGTCCGTCAGGTAGGCGTTGTTGGAGATGAGGTCCGACGCCGGGTACTGAGCCTGGGTCGGGATCGAGCCGTTCGAGAACGCCGTGACCCTGCGGGCGGACGCTCCACCGAAGCTCATGAGGTCCTCGCGCAGAGCCGGTTCGACCATCGATTGGACCGCCTTGATGTAGGTGGCCGTCAGCGTCGACTCCAAGTTCCTGAACAGTGTCCGGATCCCGTTCTCGTCGGTGATCTCGGCGACGGCCGGGTCGATCACGGTCTCCTTGACGACCTTGTTCGGGCCGACTGCCTCCTTGGCGTCGGTGAGCCCGATCAACGCCTCGGCGGCGTCACGGTGCTCGTCACCGAGCCGGGAGACGAGAGGAACGAGGCCCGCCTCGGTGATCTTCGAGCCGTGTGCGTCATACGCGTTGGCGACGGCCAACTCGACCGAAGCGAGGGTCCGGAGCTCGACCTGCACCTGGAGGAGTTGGGCCTCCGTCGGTGCCTTGGGCGGAACGGTCGGCGGGACGCTCGTCTCGGGCGCCGGCGTGCCGGACACTCCGGCAGGCTTGTCGTCCGCGCAAGCGGCGAGGAACGCCGTCGTGAGGACTCCGACCCCACCTGCCTTCAGAAGGGCACGCCGTGAGCTCATGGTGCTGGCTCCGTCGGTCATCAGTTTCCGGCCTCCTCGGTGGTCGTCGATCCACCAGCGGCGGCGGTCGTGGAAGTGGTGCTCGCCGGTACGGCAGAGCTCTTCGGGTAGGCCCCGTCGGTCGTCACGCTCGCCGGGGTCAACGCGGCGAGATCGGCATCAGCGAGCAGGCCGAGGGCGACGGCCTGCTGGCCTTCCACCGCGAGAACCTGAGCTGCCGTCTTGGCGGTGATCGGATCGGCGATTCCGGCCAGGGCGCTCAGGTGGGTGGCGGCGAGGTTGTTCTCCAGGTCGGTGAGAGAGGCGAGCACCGCAGCCTGGTCACTGCCGACGGACGACGCAGTGGCCAGCAAGGTCGGATCCTCGTCCAGTGGGGTGTCACCCGAGTACATCGCACCGATCGTGTCGGCGGCGGACTGGTGGTTGGCCTGGAACTGGTTGAGCGCGTCGCTCACGTCGGCGCTGAGACCGTCGACGGCGAGCGCGGCGGAGTAGATCTGCACCGCAGCGAGTTCGAGCGGAGCGAGCCACGTCGCGTAGTCGCCGTCGTCGAGGGAACCGGCTTCGGCCGTGCCCTGGGCACCGGCGGGAACGGTCCGCAGCAGCGGGCCCGCGATCGAACCTGCGGTGACCAGCGCACCACCCACGGCGGCACGGGCCAGGAAGCTCCGGCGGGGGTTGTCGGTGGCCGTGGCCTCCGGCTTGTCGATCGGCACGCGTGTTCCTCCTGGTACGGGGCGGGCGCTGCGGTGAACGAGGACCTCGCTCGCGGGGAGAAAGGTCGAATCCTCATCGGGAAGTGTGGTCACTGCGGGTGGTCCGAGTCCAAGCGAGCGTGTCGGAACATCAGAACGAGATCGCCGACAGGTCCGGAAACCACTTCTCCGCTCGGTGCAGCGTGTCCGCCCAGCGGTCGCGGTCGAGGCGTGTAGTCGGTTCGACCACATGGGTCGGATCCCAGGTCGCGGCGATGTCGTCCTCGCTCGACCAGGCGCCGAGAGCCATGCCGGCCGCGTACGCGGCACCGAGGGTCGTCGCCTCCAATTCGGGGGATATCTCCACCCGTCTGCCGGTCGCGTTCGCCACAGCCTGGACGAAGGTCGGGTTGGCGGCCATGCCGCCGTCGACGCGCAGGACCGGGATCTCCAAATCGCCGTCGGCCTCCGCCGCGTCGACGAGGTCGGCTGCCCGATGCGCTATCCCTTCGAGCACCGCGCGGACGATCTGCGGACGGCCGCTGCCCCGGGTGAGTCCGAAAAGGGCACCTCGCGCTCCGTAGTCCCACGTCGGGGTCCCGAGACCGAGCAGCGCAGGTACGTAGGACACTCCCTCCGAGTCGTCACAGGCCGAGGCGACGTCATGGGATTCCTCGGCCGTTGCGATGATCCCGAGGTCGTCGCGCAGCCACTCGATGTTGGTGCCCGCGGACAGCATCACGGCCTCCAGACCCCACCGTCTACCCCCGTCGACTCCCATCGTCACGATCGGGAACGTGCCACCGGATCCGCGGGTGCGGAAGGCCGGACGGTCGTCCAGACAGAGGTCGAGCATCCCGCCGGTCCCGAAGGTGATCTTCGCCTGGCCCGGGCGGACGCACCCCTGACCGAGCAGCGAAGCCTGCTGGTCGCCGAGGATGCCAGCGATCGGAGGTGAACCTTCGAGCGCCGTCGCCTCCGCGAACTGTCCCACCGAGTCGACGATCGTGGGAAGCGAGTCGATCGGGATCCGCAACGCCTCCAGCAGGGCATGGTTCCAGTCGGACTGGTCGTCACCACGAAGGCCCGACACCGCGACGTTCGTCGGGTCCGTGACATGGACCGCACCATTGGTGAGGGTCCAGATCACCCACGAGTCGACCGTGCCGACGCAAAGGTCCCGTTCCCGGTCGGGATCGGCCAGGTCGAGGAGGTGGGCGGCCTTCGTCGCCGACAGGTTGGGGGCCAGGTGGAAGCCCTGCGAGTTCAACGTGAGGCACTCGACGACGGTGCGCAGGTCCTGCCAGCCGAGTCCGTGGGCGACGGGTTCACCCGTGGTGCGGTCCCACACGATCGTCGAGGCACGTTGGTTCGCCACGCCGACCCCTTGGACGCCCCCTGCCTCGACCACCGCCTGCCCTGCGACGGCGAGAACGGCGTCCGCGAGCGCGGTCGCGTCGAACTCGACCAGGCCCGGAGCCGGTGAACTCGGCAGCACGTCGCGGCGCACGCTGTGGGTGACCCCGTGGCCGGGTTCCACCACAGCGGCCCTGACCCCGCTGGTCCCGACGTCGATCACGAGCAGCTTCATCAGTTGTCCCCTTGGTTGCGGCGGGCCCCGACCAGCGCGCCGAGCGTCCCGGCGACGGCGGCGAGGAGGCCCAGGAAAATTATCGATCCCAGTTGGATCGGTTCGCCCCGGTCGGATCGGCCGAGCAGACCGATCGCCTCGACGGGCAGGAACGCCACGAAACCGGCCGCCGCACCGTGTCGGGCGGAGTCGTGAGGGGCCTCACGTCCTGCGACCACTCCTCCGAGGAAGAAAGCGACGACCAGCGCCAGAAAGGTCAGGTTCAACCATCCGGCCGGCTTCGGGTCCTGCGCAGCGAGCACGACGTTCGCCAGTGCGGCTATCACGCCGACCACGAGAGCGGACGCCGCGCCACGCATGACCGTGAGGCGGTGCAGTTTCACGAGGTGGGCCAGGCGACGTCGCCGAAGGGGTCGGGGAGCCCGAGCTTCGACGGGTTGAGGATCCCCCTCGGATCCAGTGACGCCTTGACGGCCCGAAGCACTTCGAAGCCCTCACCGAGCACCTCCCTCACGAAGCGGGCGCGGTTCAGGCCGACTCCGTGGTGGTGGCTGAGGGAGCCACCGTTGGCCAACACCGCCCGGGTGCCTGCGTCCCACGCCTCGACGTAGTAGCCGTCGCGTCGGTCCGGATCCACCGCTGCGCCGAAGGTGAAGTAGAGGCACGCCCCGCCCGGATAGGAATGGGACTGGTGGGCCGACACCGAAGCCGTGCCCGGCACGGCGGAGATCGCCGCGGTCGTGGCCGCGTAGATGGCGTCGAGCGCTGACCACGGCGCCGAGACCTCCATCGTGTCGACCACGAAACCCTTGCTGATCAAGGCCTCCAGGGCGGCCACGTCGTTTCGGTGCTCGAACCACCGGTCGACCAACCCGTCATCGAGGCGCTCGGCGGAGGCGCAGCAGTCCGAGACGACAGCCATTCCGGCATCGACCATCACCGAGTCGCCCTCGTCGTGGGCGAGCAGCAGGTTCACGGACCTGTCGAGGCCGAAGTTCCGTTCCGCCTCGATCCCGTCGTAGAGGCGCAGGACCGCCGGACTCGCGCCCCGTTGGGTGATTCTGCGCATGGCATCCAGGGCGGCCGAGAAAGTGGGGAAACTCCAGGCCGATGACGCCGAAGCGGTCGGCGCGGGCCACGCCTGGAGCCAGGCCCTGGTGACGACGCCCAATGTCCCCTCGGAACCGACGAACAGCTGATTGAGGTCGGGGCCGACAGCCTGACGGGGCTGGCCACCGGTGCGGATCACCCGTCCGTCGGCCAGGGCGACCTCGAGACCGACGGCGATGTCCTCGATCTTGCCGTACCGGTTCGACAGTTGGCCTGCCCCCCGACAGGCGATCCAACCGCCGACGGTCGACACGGCCATCGACTGCGGCCAGTGTCCGACGGTGAGTCCGTGGTTCGCCTGGAGTTCGCGTTCGAATGCGTCACCGAACGTGCCCGCCCACACCTCCACGATCCCCGACACCGAGTCGACCGAACCGATGCCGCTCAGGGCCGTGAGGTCGAGTAGCACGCCTCCGTGGACCGGTACGGCACCGCCCACCACGCTCGATCGTCCGCCTGCCGGAGTGACCGGGATGCGGCGGTCGTTGCAGAGTCGCAGGACCTCCGACACCTCGTCGACCGACGTCGGTCGCACCAGGGCTCCTGCCACCTGGCCGACCTGGCCCTGGGTGGCCCAGATCATCGCCAGTGGCCACCAGTCCCGGCTGGCCTCGGCCCTCTCGTCGGGATCGAGTCGGACATCCGCGCACACCGAGGTGAGTTGTGACAGGAAGTCGTCGTCGAGCAGCACCAACGGGGCCGCCAGTCGGCCTGTGGCGGTGGCGCCGCCACCGGTGAGCGCGATCGGTGGGGTGGGCGAGCCGGGGGGAATGGAGTCGGCTGTCATCGGGCCGCATCGTAGGTGGCGATGGGCACCACGCGGGCGGCCTCCGATCAGCTGCCGACCATTCCTTCGAAGGGTGTCGGTGGAAGGTCGGCGCCCTCGCGCTCGACCTGCACGGCGGCCCTGTAGTCGGCTGCCTGTGCGGCTGCTTCCTCGTCCGACAGCCCCAGGACGGGAGCGATGAGCGAGGCCACGTCCTCGGCCGCCGCAGCGGAGGCGTCGCGAGCGAGAAGGCGTGCTCGTGTCCGCCGACTGAGCACGTCGTCGACACTACGGGCCATCTCGTGGCGCGCCGCGTAGACGGCCTCGACACGCAGGTACGGGAGTCCCGAAACGAGCGGCTCACCGAGGGACGGGTCGCCGTCGATCATGGCGAGCAACGTCGAGGCCTCACCCCCGTAGCGGTTCGCCAGGTGAACGGTCCGCGGATCGTCGGAGGTCGCCAGAGCCTCGTAGCCCTCCGCGCCTCGCAGACGGAGCTTCCTGGTCCGGGAGCGCCGAGCGACACCGCTCACCCGATGGGCGAGATCGCGAACCACTTCGTCGACCGCGTCCGCGGCCATCTCCCGGTAGGTCGTGAGCTTGCCACCCGTGACCGTGACGACGCCTGCTTCGGAAGTCGTGACCTTGTGGCGACGTGACAGGTCGGCTGTCCGACCCGACGATGCGCTCTTGACCAGGGGACGCAGACCCGCCCACGCGCCGACGATGTCGTCGCGGGTGATGCCGGTGAACTTCATGGCCTCGAGCAGGTACTGCACGTCCTCGGGAGTGACGGGCGGGTCGTCGAGCGGTCCGTCGTAGTCCGTGTCGGTGGTGCCGATGTAGGTCAGGTCCCCCCACGGCACCACGAACACCGCCCGCTTGTCCTTCGGCACCGGTACGACGACGGCGATGTCGTTGCGGATCTTCTCCCACGGCACCGTTATGTGGATCCCCTTGGCCGGCCGGATCGAATCGGGGTGGACCCCCTCGTCGACCTTGCGGACGTCGTCGGACCAGACCCCGGCAGCGTTGACGATCGACCGGCAGCGGACCGTGATCTCGCGTCCGTCGGCCTGGACGGTGGCCGACTCGATCCGTCCGTCGGGCCCTTTCGCCACGCCGGTGAGAGCAGCCCCGTTCACGCAGACCGCGCCGAACTCGATCGCCGCGGTCCGGGCGACCGTGAGCACGAGGCGAGCGTCGTCGACCGTCGCGTCGTAGTACAGGTACGAAGACGCCACGCGGTCCTCGGGCAGCGTGGGCATGTGGGCGAGCGCCTGTTCCGGTGTCAGGCGTTCGTGGAGTTTGCCGATTCGGGCACCCCCGGTGAGGTCGTAGAGCCACATGCTCATTCCGAGTGCCCGCGAGAGCTTCTTCGGGATGACGCTTCCCCTGCCGGTCATCACCGGAAGGAGGAATGGGAGGAGCTTGACCAGGTGAGGAGCGTTGTGGACGAGGCGTTGACGTTCGTGCAGCGCTTCGTAGACGAGACGGATCTCGCCCTGCTGGAGGTATCGGAGGCCTCCGTGGGCGAGCTTCGATGACTTCGAGGAAGTCCCCGAAGCGAAATCGTCACGCTCCACGAGAGCGGTGCGGAGCCCCCTGGAAGCGGCGTCGAGCGCGACCCCTGCACCGGTGATGCCGCCGCCCACGACCAGTAGGTCGAACGGGTCGTCGCCGAGTCGGCGCAGTGCCTCGGAGCGGTCGAACCAGCCCGGACCGATCATCGGATGTGAGGTGACGCGGCGGAATCCATGCGCCGATCCTACGGTCACGCCCCGATGTGACACTCGGAGGTGACCGGGGGCATACTCGCCGTTCGCCCGAATCGGCTGAGGATCAGACGCTTCTCGGACAGCTGAGGGCGATTCACCTGGCGCGGCCGTCAAGGCCGACGTCGCCGACCGACCGACGGACTCCTCGAGGGAGCGATCCTCCACCCATGAACACGTCCTGGCGCACCAAGGCCGCCTGCATCGGACTCGTTGCGGAGACCTTCTACCCGGAGACCGACGAGGAGGCACAAGCAGCCAAGGACGTCTGTGCGGTCTGTCCGGTGCAGTCGGCGTGTCTGGAGTACGCGCTGGCGCGGCGGGAGAAGGAAGGCGTCTGGGGCGGCTGTACGGAACGTGAACGGCGGCGCATCATCAGGCAGCGTCGCCGTACCGCCTGACCTGCTCCGGCACCGCCGCGGCCCGCAGGGTTGCCGCGATCGTCAGCGAGGGCACCCCTATGCTCCGCGGGGTGAGCTTCGAAGTGCGACGGATCGAGCCCGGCGAGGGGAATGCGCTCCGGGATGTCCGGATGGCGGCCCTCGTCGACGAGCCACGGGACGCCTCGATCACCCTGGCCCGCACGGCGAAGCTCTCCGAGGACCATTGGGCGGACGCAGCCGTCGCGAACTCCGCCGGTGGGCTCCAGGCGACGTTCTTCGCGGTCAGCGAGGACCATCCGGCGGACCTGCCGGACGAACTCGACGCGGGTGACGGCGGCAAGTCGATCGTCGGGCTCGTCGGCGCGTACGCCAACAAGGGCGGCACCGTGAACCTCGTCGGGTTGTGGTCCGCGCCGGGTTTTCGTGACGTGGGCGTCGCCGAGGCGCTCCTCGACGCGGTGCGCAAGTGGGCCGTGGAGCACGGCCACAAGCGTCTGCGGCGTTGGGTCGTGAACCGCAACGAGTACGCGATCGCCTTCTACGAGCGAACGGGCTTCCGCTCGACCGGAGCGACGATGCCGTACGAGCCGGACCCACGGCTCGAACAGATCGAGACCGTGCTCGATCTCTGAGTGGCGAGCGGAGGCCGCCGGCACCCCGAGTAGCTTCGGCGGACATGGACTTCGAGCTCTCCGAAGAGTTGCAGGCACTCCAATCGACGGTTCGCCGCATCGCGCAGGAGAAGGTCAAACCTCGGGCCCGTGAGATCGACGAGACGGGGGAGTACCCGCAGGATCTCTTCGAGGTGTTCCGCGACGCCGGACTGCTCGGGTTGTGCATCCCCGAGGACCTCGGCGGCAGCGGTGCAGGGATCATGGGGCTCACGATCGCGATCGAGGAGGTCGCCAAGTACTCGAACACGGCAGCGTTGATGCTGCTGCTCACCCGACTGCCGACGGGACCGGTGATGATCGCCGGATCCCGCGCTCTCAACGAGAACTTCGTGGCACCCATCGCCGACGGCTCGAAGCGGGCAGCGTTCTGCCTCTCGGAACCGCAGGCGGGCTCCGACGTCATGGGAATGAGGACGAAGGCCGTCGCCGACGGTGACGAGTGGATCCTCAACGGGACGAAATGCTGGATCTCCGGCGTCGTGCAGGCCGACTGGTACACGGTGTTCGCCAAGACGTCGTCGGACGTCACCGAGCGGAACCACAACGCAGTCACCGCATTCGTCGTCGAACGGGATCGTGACGGAGTCGAGGTCGGATCGACCGACCGGAAGATGGGCGTACGCGGCGTCGACACGGGCGAGCTCCTGCTGCACGATGTGAGGGTTCCTGCGTCGAACGTCATCGGCGAGATCGGCGGGTTCCAGTTGGCCATGCAGGGGCTCAACTCGATGCGACCGATCGTCGCAGCGCGGGGCATCGGCCTGGCCGAGGGCGCGCTCATGTACGCGGTCGAGTACGTGAAGGAGCGTGCCGCGTTCCGCAAGACGATCGCAGACATGCAGGGCATCCAGTGGCAGATCGCCGAGCTGGCGGCAGAGATCGAGGCTGCACGTCTGCTCACCTATCGGGCCGCGTGGATGGCCGACCGGGGCGAGTTCACCAAGGAGTTCGTGCCGTTCCTGTCGATGGCCAAGTACTACGCGACCGAGGTCGCCGTGAAGGCATCGAACCTGTGCCTCCAGATGTTGGGTGCTGCGGGTTACATGAAGGACCACATGACCGAGCTGTACTACCGCGACGCGAAGCAGCTCACCATCGTGGAAGGGACGAGCCAGGTGCAGCTCGGGCTGATCGCCCGGGGGGTCCTGGCGCACGACCTGTGGTGGGACTGAAGGTCCGGGCCGAAGCGCCCGTCCGCGTCGCGGATGTCGGCGGGTGGACCGACACCTGGTTCGGCTCGCCCGGCCGTGTCTGTCACATCGCGGTTCGGCCGGGTGTGCGGGTGGACGCCGCGTTGGTCGACATCGCGGGTGACACGGATCCGGTCCTGCTCGAAGCCCCGGACATCGGTGAGACCTACCGGATCGGCCCCGATCCCGAGCGCGGCTGGCAATCGCCGAGACCGGCCAGGCACCCGCTGATCGAGCACGCGGTCGCCGACGTCGTCGAACGAGCCGGACTCGATCCGGACGTGGGTGTCGTGGTCCGTATCTCCTCCGCGGTGTCGCCGGGGGCGTCCCTCGGCACCTCGGCTTCGGTGCTGGTCGCGTTGTTGGCGGCGCTCGACCGTCTGCTGGGAGGGACGGCTGTCCGACCCGACCCGGCGAATCTGGCGGTCCGCGCACATCAGGTCGAGACGGTCCGGGCCGGAAGGGAGGCGGGGGTGCAGGACCACTGGGCCGCCGCTGTCGGTGGTGCGGGCCTCATCACGGTCAACTCGTACCCCGCGGTGAGTCGGGAGCCGGTCGAGTTGTCGTCCGCGGTGGTGGCAGAGCTCGACTCGCGGCTCGTGACGGTCGTACTGGATCGCCACGACTCCTCCATGGTCCATCGTCAGGTCGTGACGGACATGACGACATGCTCGTCGGTGGGTCACGACAGGGCGCGGCTCGCGCTGCGGCATCTCTCCCGACTCGCGGGTGAGGCGGCGGATTCGTTGGGCGCCGGTGACCTCGAACGGTGGGGCACCGTGCTGACGGCTGCGACCGATCAGCAGCGGTCGCTCGGTGCGGGCCTCGTCGGGGTGGCGCACGAGCACGCGATCGGGATCGCCCGTGACAACGGTGCCGTCGGTTGGAAGGTGAACGGTGCGGGCGGCGAGGGCGGTTCGCTGACGGTACTGGCAGCCGACACCGGATCGGCCGTCTCTCTCAGATCGGATCTCGCGTCGGCGGACGCCGCGTGGCGGGTGGTCGACCTCTCGGTTTCGCCGGACGGCGTCGTCGTGGAAGTTTCGACCGACCGGTGACCCGCCCCTGGTCGGGATCAGGGATCCTGATCCCGACCAGGTTCTCGACCGGCACCTAGGTGCCGGGTGGGCAACTCAGATGGCCCAGCAGTTCATGTGCACCGACGAACCCCGTAGCGCGTCCTTCACTCCATCGGCGACGGCCCCGTCGAGGATCAACCCGAGATGACCCGGCCAGCGGAACCAGCACTGGTTCTGGACGGTGATGTTCGCGATGTTTCCGTCGTTGGCGAGGAAAGCCGTCGTATACGGGATGACGACCTCGTCCGACATCGTCGCGATGGACGTGTAGCGAACCGACCCGATGGTGTCGTCGCCGGCGTTGAGGGCGTTCAGGTAGGAAGAACCGATGGCCATCTGCTGGCAGGCGGTGACTCCCGCGCAGTTGATGATGTTGCCGAGGTTCGCGAGGCCGGTGCCGTAGTTCGGGGTTCCGAGCATGATCAGCGAGTCGACGTTGGCAGCCCCACCGAGGTTCTTGATGTAGTCACGGCTCACGAGGCCGCCCATCGAGTGGGCCACCAGGTCGACCTTGGAAGCGCCGGTCCGCGCCTTGACGGCGTTCACCGTGTTGGCCAGGCGTTGCGCGTTGTCGGAGATGTCCCCTAGGCCGTAGTCCGGGTACACCAGGAGGGTGACGTCGTAGCCGGCGGACTCGAGACGGGCCTCGAGCGGCGCGTAACCGACCGCGATGATCGGACCGGTCGTGAAGCCGGGAACGATCACGACGGGATCGCGGGTGGCTGCGCCGGCCGGACTCGGTGATGCAGCCAACGCGAGGGTGGTTGCGAGGAAGGCGAGGACGGCGAGTATGCGACGAGTCGTCATGTTGCTCCGATCCTGATTCGTGGGGGGTGAGGCCGGGTCGATCGGCCCGGTCGCGAGAAGGTCTCCGAGTCTCGAAGGCGCTCCCTGGTGGTCGGGGACCCGACGCGGTGTGACCGCAGGCACATCCCCTTTCGCCAATGCGTACCCGTTCGAAGGCCCGTCGTCAACGAATTCGCTCTTCGCCGTCGGGGGTACGGGTCGGGGCGTGAGCCGCGGGCGCGGTCTGCCAAGCTGACGGGATGACCGCAATGACGTTGCAGGAGGCGGGCGGGTGGCCGTCGGTCCTCGGGACACTGACCGCCCACCGGGACCTCGACCGTGACGTGGCCGCGGCTGCCATGGCGGAGATCCTCGACGGCGACGCGACGCCCGTGCAGATCGCCGGGTTCATCGTGGCGTTGCGGATGAAGGGCGAGACGGTGGACGAGCTGACCGGTCTCGTCGCGTCGATGCGCGACCGTGCGACGCCGGTGAAGCTGGCACGACCCGAAGGGGTGATCGACCTGGTCGGCACCGGCGGCGACCGGAGCCACAGCATCAACGTGTCCACCCTCGCCGCGCTCACCGTGGTGGCGGCGGGCGGTCGGGTCTGCAAGCACGGCAACCGGGCGGCTTCCTCCGCGTGCGGGACAGCGGACCTGCTCGAGGCGCTCGACGTCGCTTTCGACCTCGGCCCCGAGGGTGTCTCCCGCTGCGTGGACCAGGTCGGGTTCGGGTTCTGCTTCGCTCCTCGCTTCCACGGCGCGATGCGCCACGCCGGACCGCCTCGCAAGGAACTCGGCGTGCCGACGGTGTTCAACCTGCTCGGACCGCTCGCCAACCCCGCCGGTGTGACCCGCCAGGTGACCGGAGTGTCCGATCCGACCGCGGCCGAGAAGATGGTGCATGTTCTGGCCGCCGGCGGCTCGGAGAGGGCCCTGGTCCTCTACGGCCATGACGGTCTGGACGAACTGACCACGACCACAACCTCGACGATCCACGAACTGCGTGACGGAGAGGTGCGCACCTACGACGTCGACCCCGCGGTCCTCCGCATCGCCCCGGCGACCCTCGACGACCTGCGCGGCGGGGACGCCACCGAGAACGCGCGAATCAGCCGGTCGGTCCTGGCCGGCGAACCTGGGCCACGCGCCGACATCGTGGCCCTCAACGCCGCCGCGGGGCTGCTCGCAGCCGGCGTGGCGGACACCCTCGAGGAGGGTCTCGACGCGGCCCGGACGGCGCTGTCGGAGCGTCGGGTGGAAGCGGTGCTCGACGCTGTCGTGAGCGAGTCCCAGGCCGCCCGCGCGGCTGGGCTCTGAGCTACGGACTCAGGCCGATCCGAGGGAGAACATCGCGTCGAGGTCGTGCTGGCTGAACGCCTTGAAGGCGATCATCGTGCGCGTCTCGACGATGCCGGCCAGTCCGGCCATCCGTGACGTCACGACCTCGGCCAACTCGTCGTGGTGGCGGACGCGGACGATGGCCACGAGATCGACGTCACCTGCCACCGAATAGACCTCCGACACCCCGGCGATCTCGGTCAGCTCGGAAGCCAGCGCCGCGACTCTTGACGGTTCGACCTTGAGGAGCACGAAAGCGTTGACCATGGCCGGATCGTAACGCCGCGCCGTTGCCCGGGTCTCCCGTGCCCGGGTGCGCCCGCCGGCGGGTGCGACGCCGTCAGCTCCTCGCCGTCCGGCGGTCGGGTAACGGCGGGGGAGGGGTGGATGCCGCCATCGTCGGACTCTCGTGCGGCTGCCACGCCACTGTCCGTTCCGGGCGAAGGCCGGCGTCGTCGTCGAGGGCGAGCAGTTCGCGGTGGGCCTCGGCGAGGTGGTCGATCCGTCGGGCCGTCGCCTCGACGGCGCCGTCCTCGCCGGTGAGCCTCACCGGTTCGTCGTTGCAGGTGCTCAACTCGACCAGGCGCACGCACGCGTTCTCGATGGTTTGGATCTGCCGGGACAGTTCGCCCATCGAGGCCTTGCGGGCAGCCGGTGGGAGGACCGCGAGGCGGGCGACGTGCGCGTCGACCGCCACGGCTCGTTGCCGTAGTTCGAGCGCTGCTTCGCGGATCGGGTCGGCCTCCCTCTTGCGGCGACTCCTGCCCCGTGGGGCGTGCCGATCGGCGATCAGGGTGGTCGCGTGTCCCACCTTCACCAGACGTCGGTGGAGCCGGGCCGGTGCGCGGGGGTCGGCGAGCCACGTCATCGGGGCGTCCGTGGCCGTCGCCGGGTCGACACGGTGTCGTTGGCGGAAGCGGTTCAGCGCCATCAGGTAGGCGAGGCACGCGGCGGTCAGCACCGCGCCCATCACGCCCAGGAGCACGAGCGCGAACCAGTTCACCCGGACGAGGCTATCGGCGGCGCCCCCACCTGGAACGTCGGCATCGTCGGCACGCGGAGATCGAGATGGTGATCACAGCCCACCACCCTGATTCGCCCCGATTCCTTCTCCAGCCATGCGCCGATGCAGGCGAGCTCGTCCGCGAGCGCGGCCGGCACCGGGTCGCCGGGGGAGGGCGACGGCCGGGCCGAGTCGGGAGCGCAGGGATCCAGGTCGAGCGGAAGCGGAACCGCCGTCACTCCCGCCCTCGTCAAGCGCCACGCGCGCGCGAGGCGGCCGTGGTCGAGTGCGACACCCGATGTCCCGTCCACCTCCAACTCCACCCGACCCGCTCGGCGCAGGGCGTCGAAGCGGTGTTGGCGCCTCAGAGCCGAAGCGAGAGCGGCGGCCCGGTCGCGTACGTCGGCCGCCTCCTCGAACCGTTCGGCTGCCGCCAGAGCGGTCATGCGCGCCTCCAGAGGTGCGAGCAGGACCGACGGGTCGACGAGGATCCCCCGTCGGACGGTTTCGACGTGGACTTCGTACTCGGCCGGTGTGACCGAACCTGCGCACGGACAGCAGGCGACCCCGAGTTGAGCGGGCGCGCAGGCGCCGCTGCGCGTCGTCCTTCCGGGGACGTCCGTGCAGCGGCGGAGGGGGACCGCGGTCTCGATCGCGTCGGCGACCTGGCGGGCGCTGCGGTGGGAGGGGAGCGGTCCGAGGTACAGGGCGCCGTCGGGCCGAACCGACTTGACCACCGACAGGCGCGGGTAGGTCTCGTCGGTCAGCTTCACGTACGCGTAGCGCCGCCACGTCTTCAGCTGCCGGTTGAACCTCGGTTCGAGGCGATGGATGAGGCGTACCTCCAGCACCGCGGCCTCGAGCGGCGTCGGGCACACGACGTGGTCGATGCGCGTGGTCTCTCGCAGGAGTTGACCGACCTTCCGGCGGTCGTCGGTCGAGAAGTACGACCGGACGCGGCTGCGCAGGTTCGTCGCCTTGCCGACGTAGAGGGTCCGGCCGGCACCGTCTCGGAACAGGTACACGCCGGGTTCGCGTGGAAGGCGGTCCGTCAGGCGCAGCTTCCCTGCTTGCGGGTGGCCGCTCATGGTGGGCAGGGACATGAGGTCGTCGAGGCCGAGGACGCCGAGCCGCCCGGCCCGTTCCAGCAGGAAGTGAAGAAGGTCACCGGTGGCCAGGACGTCGTCCAACGCCCGGTGACACGGCCGATTCGGTAGACGAAGCCGATCCGCGAGGGTCCCGAGCCGACAGTTGGGCACCTCGTCGCGTACGAGGCGTCTCGCCAGCGGCAACGTGTCGACCGTCCTGTTCGGAATCCTCGAACGTCCGGTCCGCTCGGCGAGCGCGTTCAGGTAACCGAGGTCGTAGCGGACGTTGTGACCCACCAGCACGGCGTCCCCCAGGAACTCCAGGAACGTCGGCAGGACGGCGTCGGGCGGTGGAGCGTTGGCGACCATGGCCTGCGTGATCCCGGTCAACATCGTCACCTGGTGTGGGATGCGTGAGCCGGGGTTGACGAACGTCTGGAAGGTCGCGAGAAGCTCACCGCCCCGGTAGCGCGCAGCCCCGATCTCGGTGATTCCACCGTCCTGGGCTGTTCCGCCCGTCGTCTCCAGGTCGACGACGCAGAAGGTGACCTCCTGCAGCGGCGTGCCGAGGTCGTCGAAGCTCGCCTGCACGCCTCGAAACGTAGCGAACTGATGTTCGGAGAACAAGAGTTCGGTCCGGGATGCACTTCAGGATTCTCGGACGCGGGTCGGACAGGAGGGGCGACGTTCGGGCCCGGGGCCGTCGCCCGGTACGATCGACGTCGATGTCTGACTCCCGCTACCGCTGCACCTCCTGTGGGAACCTCACCCGGTTCGACGTGACAGTCACCCGCCGGACCCGCTCGTACCACCACTACACGGTTGGTGGTGAGCTGAACGTCGAGGAGGAGTCGGTGTTGGAGGAGACCGTCGAGTCGGTCGAATGCCGCTGGTGCGGCGCTGCCGGACACGTCGAGACCCTGTCCTCCGCGTCCACGGTCTGAGTCGTGGAGCCCCGTCTGCTTCGGGGTGTCGAGAACCTGGCCCTGACCGTCGCGCTCGACGGAGAGACCGCCGATCCACCGGTGCGTGCCCCGTCCGAACTGCGGCCGATACTCGGCTTCGCGCGGCTCACCAAGTCGGCCCGAGCGGTGATCCGCAGGGTGTTGGACGAGGACGAGGAGTTCCGACTCCGCGTGGCAGAGGCAGCGGACGAGGACCAGGTCGGCCCGGAGGGGATGCTCTGGCTGCGTAGACCCGACGGCTGGGAGAGCCTCGTCGGTGGCAGCGGGGAAGGACGCGGTTCGAGCGGGGCCGACGAGTCCGCCCGGTTGCGTCGTTCGCTGACAGGCGCGGAGACCGCGGCCGAACGGCTGCGGGTCGAGTTGGCTGCCACCTCCGAGGCGCGCAGACGGGCGGAGGAACGTGCTACGGCGGCCGAAGCGGATCTCGTCGAGGTGTCCGCGGAACGAGACGAACTCGCTGCCCGGATCGAGGGCCTCACCGCCGAACGTTCGGCCGCGGTCCGAGGGATGAAGGCGGTCGAGGCGGAACTGGCCTCGGCTCGGGAGGAGCTCAACAGGCTTCGCCGGGCGAACATCGAAGCCGAGGCCGAACTCGCAGCGGCGAGGGCCGGCGACGGTTCGTCCGTTGCGTCTGGCGGCGGGAGTCCCGATGGGATCGGTGCCGGCAGCGGTCCCCGATCCGGTAGCGACCGAGAGGCCCTGTCCGCGCTCGAGAGCGCGGCGGAACAGGTCGACGGTCTCGCAGCCTCGCTGCACGCCCTGGCGAGGACGTTGGGTTCGGACGGTGACGTCGCATCAGTCGATGTTCCTTCGCCTCTTGCCACCTCCTCCTCGGGCGGTGGTCGTCGGGCTCGGTCCGGACGACCTGTTCACCGCCTGCGGAGGTACAGACTTCCGCTCGGTATCCGCGAGGGAACCACCGAGGCGGCGCGTCACCTGCTGGGGCTACCCGATGCCCTGGTGCTCGTCGACGGGTACAACGTGGCCCGAACCGCTTGGGAGGGGATCTCACCCGAGGAGGAGCGTGTCCGCACGGTCCGGATGCTCGAGGAGATGCAGGGGCGCCACGGTGGGGAAGTCGTCGTCGTGTTCGACGGTGCCGACGAGTCGACCGCCCCACCGGTGAGTCGGTGGGTGCAAGTCCGCTTCTCACCCACGGGAACGACCGCGGATGCCGTGATCGTCTCCCTCGTGGACGTGGCGGCCGAGTCGTCACCGGAGCGGCCCGTCGTCGTGGTGACGAGCGACCAGGAGGTCGTCGATGCTGCCAGGGAACGAGGCGCATCCGTGCTGTCATCGAACCTGCTGCTGGCGGCCAGGCCCTGAAGGTCCGACGCTTCCTCGGCCATCTCGGCTCGAAGTGTCAGACCCCGTGGGGATGATGCCGAGGCTCGACCCGTCACCGGAGGTCTCCATGCCCATCTCACACGCTTCTCGCTCGATCCATCCGCACGGAGACGACGCGCCGGAGCCGTTGTCGTTCGGCGTCGACTCGGCGGAGGAGCACGGCGACGGCACGCTGAGCATCGACTGCGACGAGTGCGTGCTCCAGGGCACCGCAGCGTGCGACGACTGCGTGGTCTCGTTCATCTGCGGCCTCGATGCCGGTGGCCCTGTCGTCGTGAACCTCGCCGAAGCACGGGCCATGCGGCTGTTGGGTGATGCAGGACTGGCACCTCCGTTGCGGCACCGTCGGACCTCGTGATCGGTGGGAAGCGGCCCCTCGACCTCTGGTGCGGTCTTCCACCCGGGTGATGTGTCCGATGGGACGGGTGATGTGCCCGATGGGATATGTGCCGCCCACGCAGGTGATGCGACGATTGCCGGGTGTCCCAGCCGCTTCGCTACCTCGACCTCGTCGGGGTCGGTACCGGCGCCGGTCTCGACGTGGTCGGTGCCTGCACCGCCGAACCTTTCACGCGTGCCCGTGCGGTCCTGGAGGAGCGGAAAGCTGCCGGTCTCAACGGGACCATGCAGTTCACGTACCGGAACCCTGCCCGATCCACCGAGGCGGAGCGAGTGCTGCCGGGCGCAGCGTCGTTCCTGGTCGGAGCGTGCTCCTATCACCGTGATCCACCGCCGGTCCCGGAGGGGGTCGGTCCCGTCGCGCGTGTCGGTCGTTACGTCTGGGCGGACGACCAGGAACGGCTCCTCAGAGGCCTCGAAGCGATCGCGGAGCGGCTGACGGAAGCCGGGTTCCGGGCCGTGGCACTCAGCGATCAGAACCACCTCGTGGACCGGGCCGTGGCCCACCGTGCCGGACTGGGTTGGTACGGCAAGAACGCCAACATCCTCATGCCTGGCCACGGAAGCTGGTTCGTGCTCGGAGCTGTTCTCACGGACGCGGCGGCGGAGGACATCGAAGGATTCCCGACCGCCGATCCGATGGAGGACGGCTGCGGTACGTGCGTCCGCTGCATCGACGCATGTCCGACCGATGCGATAGTCGCCCCAGGCGTCGTCGACGCCAGACGCTGCCTGTCGTGGTCTCTCCAGGTCCGAGGACCGTTCCCGGTGGAACATCGGGTGCTGCTCGGCGATCGCATATACGGGTGCGACGACTGCCAGGACGTGTGCCCGCCGAACCGTCTCGAGCAACGTCGGGCCGGTCGCGGTGGAGATGTAGCCGTCCCCGAAGGGGACCCCGCGCGGGCTTGGGTCCACGTCCTGGACCTCCTCGCAACTCCCGACGACGTGCTGCTCGAACGTCACGGTCGTTGGTACATCCCCGACCGGGACCCCGCGTACCTCCGCCGCAACGCCCTCGTCGTCCTGGGCAATGTCGGGGACGGCCGCGATCCGGCAGTGCGCGATGCGCTCGAAGGTGCGCTGCGGAGTCGGTCCGGACTCGTCAGGTCGCACGCCGTCTGGGCTGCACGTCGTCTGGGATGCGACGATCTGCTGGCGACGGTGGCAGGAGACACCGACCCCGACGTTCGCCTCGAGCTCGAACGACGCGTACCCCCGATCGAAAGTCCGACGTGAACGAATCGTGAAGCACCTGCTCGTTACGAACGACTTCCCGCCGAAGATCGGTGGCATCCAGTCCTACCTGTGGGAGCTCTGGCGGCGCCTGCCCGCTGAAGAAGCGGTCGTGCTCACCACACCCTTCGACGGGGCGGACCGCTTCGACCTCGACGCGCCGATGCGCATCGAACGCATCGACGCTCCGGTCATGCTCCCGACCAGGGCCGTGCGCCGACGCATCCTCGACCTCGCAGAGGAGATCGACGCCGACCTCGTGCTCCTGGACCCTGCCCTGCCCCTCGGCCATCTCGGCCCTGGTCTCGGCAGGCGGTACGGGCTGATCCTCCACGGGGCGGAAGTGACCGTTCCGGGGCGCGTACCCGGACCGCGGAACGTGCTCGCTCGCACCCTCCGAGGCGCCGACCTGGTGATCGCCGCCGGCGGTTACCCGGCCGACGAGGGCGAACTCGCCGCCCGCCGAGGGTTGCCCGTGGTCGTCGTCCCACCGGGCGTGGACGTGGAACGGTTCAGACCGGCGACGCCCGAACAACGCCGGTCGACCCGCGAAGCGCTCGGCCTGCGCGACGACGACCTGTTGGTCGTGTCCCTGAGCCGGCTCGTGCCCCGAAAGGGATTCGACGTCCTCATCGACGCCGCCGCGCTGCTGCGTCGTCGATACCCGAACCTGCACGTCCTGATCGGCGGATCGGGGCGTGACGCGGGACGACTTCGTCGCCGAGCCTCCGCGGCCGAGGCCCCGGTTCGGTTCCTGGGCCGGGTCGACGATGCCGATGTCCCCGGACTGTACGCAGCGGCCGACGTGTTCTCGATGGCCTGTCGCAAC
>JAGQSN010000202.1 GCA_020439555.1 Acidimicrobiales bacterium
AGCTCGATGAGCGTGAAGCCCTTGGCGCCGAGGGACTTCTCGGACCAGTCTTCGCGGGATTGCAGGTGCTTGAGCACGTTCCCCTCCAGGGGTGTAGGTGTGGCAACTGGAGGAGCGTTTTCGGCCACCCGGGAGCGGCCCCTCCCCCCCCTTGGCACCGGGAGTGGTGCCAGAGCCAAACGTTACTTCGGGCACGGCACCCTGAGAACAGGTCGTTCGGCCCATTGTGACCGCCACCTCCCCGCCGATGACGCGCTCCGTCACCGATCGCCTACGCATCGCCGTGAACGATCGTGGCCGCCGATGCGGTCTAACGACCGGCAGCCGCCTTGGCCACCCCGACCAGGAAGTGGCTGGTACCCAGCGGTCCCGTGCCGGTGACCTGGTAGAGCGACTTGCCATCCAGCACGTAGAGGGTCCCGGTGATGGTGGCGTCGGGATGTCCTTCCACGTACCGGGCACCCGAGGCGACCTCGGCCGACTTCGATCCTTCTCCGCCGGCGGCATCGAGCGCGGCGGTGCCGGCACCGGCGGCCTGGATGCGAATGATCTCGATCGTCGCCATTGCGGTCTGGATCGAGCAACCACCGGAGATGGGGTTGTCGTCCACCGTCGCCCGCCCGGTGTCGAGCAGGTCCGAGAGGTTCGTCGCCTTCGCCAGACGATCGCACCACGCGTCGGTGCCGGACGCCTTCACGGGAGGTGACTTGGGAAGTCGAACAGCGACATCCCTGGCGAGGGTCAATGCTCGCTTCTGCTGGACAGCGGACGCAGCTCCCGGCATCGAGAGGTCCACGACCACGGTGGAGCCACCCCGACGCACGGCTGCGCGGACGTCGAGAGCCACCTGCACATCGGAAACGGACGAGTCGCCAACCCGGTCGGCGATCGCCTCCGACGGTCCGTCGAAGACGAGATCGAGCGCACCCGGAGGAACGTCGGAGCGGACCGTCACCCTCGCGCTGCCCTCACCGCTCAAGGAGACGAGACAGGTCGATCCGCTCGCCTCCACCTTCACCGTTCCGGTTCCGAGAGCCTTCCGCACGATCGCCGGTGCGACGTTGCGGCACGGCCCCTTCGTCGGCACCGTGGTCGGTGTCGGCTTCGGGGAAGCATCAGAATCAGAACTGCACGAGACGATCAGCGAGCACGCCAGGAGAACGGGAACCCACCGGACGCCCCTACGCGGGGCACTCACGACTAGTAGTCACCCTGCGTGTAGAACTTCGTCACCTGGATGGCCGGCGGATCCGACGACGTGCGCCCCGCATATTCGACCGGTGGACGGTTCACACTGATGCCGCAGTTGGTCCTGTCCTGGATGACGAACCCGTACGGGCTGTTCCCGTGGACCATGTCGTCGATCGCGGCCGTGATCGACGAGTTCGACAGGCTCTTGGTGCCGTCGCTGTCGGCGCACCAGTTGATGAGCTCGCCTCCGGTCGTGGGCCGGCTGGACCAAGGCGTGGACTCGTTCCAGCTCGAGGTCGCCCTGACCAGCCGCTCGGAACGATTGCGGGAGGTCGTGATGGTGAGGCGAAGAACCGCGTCCTTGACCTTGGCCGTCGTGGGCATGCCACCGGACTTGCCCTCGCAGTTGGAGTTGTAGCCGAAGTTGATCGCACCCCAACGCTGCTTCTGCTCGACAGTGCCCCACCACCAGTAGGACCAGTGTTCGGACACCTGGAAACGGTACGTACCGTCCTGGTCCCCGTACCCGTCGATCATGTAGTGCGACGCGTTGGCCTTCAGGAAGCACTCCCCGAAGGACGTGGCAACGGCACTCGCGTAGCTCGCCGTACCCGCACCCTGGGCGTTCACGGCGGCGACGGTGCAGGAATAGGGGGCACCGTCGCGCAACGTTCCGGAGTTACCTCCACCGCCGCCGGCGCCGATGATCGTCTGCGAACCGGCCGCCGTGAAGTGACGAGTGACCGTGAGGGCGGAATTGCCGCTGACGGAACACGTCACATCGTAACCGGTGATCGTCGAACCGCCGTCGTCGGCCGGTGCCGAGATACCGACGACCAGTTCCGTGCCCAACGAGTTGGAGGGACGGTAGAGCGTCGGGGGGTTCGGCCGACCCGGTGCACCGGGGATCAGGTAGCCCGCCGAGTACGGCGACAGCCCGCCGAAGCGGAACGAGGAGGAGGTCACCCACTCACCTCGGTTGCCTACGGCGACCCTCACGTCGATGAAGAAACCGGGCGACGGTGCCGGGAAGTCGACGCTGAGAGTCGAGCTGCCGGTCGGGGTCAGGACGAGTTCGGTGTTACCCGACGAGGGCGAACCTGGCGCCGTGGAGCGGGTGCGATAGATCAGGCGCACACGCTCGATCGGTTCGCCTCCGTTGAAGGGGGCGTCGAAGGTCGCACGGAGGTTCGCGCCGACTCTCGTCACCGACGGCGTGTCGGTCACCGGGTCCGGTGCCCTCGAGGGCCGGACGTAGTCCGGCAGGGCGGGCGGCACGCGACGGACACCGTATGGCGTGGACTTGGGTGACTCGTCCCCCTCGATGATGACGTTGTCGGGTGACCGAGCGATCGTCTTGACGGAGAACCGGTAGTAGTCGCTGGGAGAGGAGGACGAAATCGGATACGTGCGGGTGATCTGGCAAGTGTCCGTCGGCTGCGATCCAGGACATCCCGCGTCGGTGACGTACACCAGCTCACCCTGCGGATCGACCGGCGTGGTCGCCCCCTGGCCCCTGTAGGTAAGAACCCGGTACTGGTAGAGCAAGGTTCCGTTCGTGTCCGCCGGCGGAGCCCAACGAACCGTTATCTGAGCCGTCTGCTCCCCGCCGCTGCTGCTGGGGTTCAGGCCCCGAGCTTCGACACCGGAGGGGTGATCAGGCGGGCCGTACGGAGTCACGTCGATCGAGCGCTCCGACAACAACCCCTCACCGGGCTGGATCACGAGCGGGGGGTTGGGCGCCGTGGTGTTCTGGTGGACGGCGTTCACGCCGGCCACGAAGAAGTGGTACGGAGTTCCGTTCGTCAGCCCTGGGAACACCGCTACGAAGTCGCTCCCGACCTGGGTCACAGCCGGCGCCGGACCGCCGGCCACCGAGAACACCAACGGTGAGACGATGCCACCGGTGTCGTTCAACCAGGTGCCGTCGTTCCCCTGGCCGTAGAGGTGCCAAGCGATGATCGGCGAACCGCCGTCGTTGTCCGGCGGCGTGAAACGGACCTCCACCTGCTTGTCGCCAGGCGTGACGCTCACGATCGTCGGAGCGTTGGGTTCCGTCGCCAACGGCTGAAGCGGTCCGACCTCGGCGGTCCAGTCACCCCAGCCGACCGCGTTGTGGGCCTGCACCGAGATCATGTACTGGACGGAGTTGGACAGACCGTCGATCGTCACCAGCATCGGATCGTCACCCGGCCCGACGAGGACGTCCACCGGGCTGCCCCCGTTCGCCGGTACCGCCCTCACGCGGTAGCGGTCCACTGGTGGTTGACCCGTCTGCATGATCGGCGACTCGAAACGAGCGACGATCGAGTGGTTGCGGGGCGTTCCGGTCAGGTTCCGCGGGGCAGCGGGAGCCTGGCGGAGGGCGTTCGCGTCGGTGATCTCCGGTACGCGGCGGGCGACCTCCAAGTCGTACTTCCAGGAACCGTCGACGACGATCGTGCACGTCTTGCCCACCAGCTGCGGGTTCGGCCCGCTGCCGACGATGACGTAAGGGCAGAAGGAACGCGCCGTGTGGGGAGAGGGGTTCTCCGAGGTCTGTGCCGGACCGTGGATGACGTCGATGCCCTGCTGCCCCGGTTCGCCGATGTTCTCCGCGAGCCGCTGCTCGCGAACCATCGTGCCGTTCACGCACTCACGGCGCCACAGGGAGGTGCTGCGCCCCGTTCCGACCGCCACCCAGGAGGCGATCATGTCGACCTCGCCCCCGGTGCCGACATTCGTCGTCGAGGTCGTCGCCTGCGTGTTCGCCGTCGTCGTCCAGTGGAACGTGATCAACGCGCTCTCGGGTGCCGTTCCCGCCAGCGGCGGAACGCAGTCGGTATCCGCCGGGTTTACGCCGCCCGGCAGGACGCTCTGGACATCCGCCGTCCAGGCGGCCGCGATGCGCTGGGCGTCGTTGTTGCGGTTCAACGCCTCGGTCGCCGACTGGGTGTTCGTGAAAATACCGACGAAGGCCATCGTCAAGGGCACGACGATGATCGCCAGCACCGCCACCGCCACGATGATCTCGAGCAGCGTGAAGCCCTCGGACCCCCGTGCGCCGTTGCGTCGCCTCGGGCTGCGGGTGTTGATCCTCAGCACAGTTGTCCCTCGAACTGTTGGTTTTGTTGCGGGCACTCGTTGGCCCGCTTGTAGAACGCGAGCCTCTGGGCGACACCGGTGTCGGTCGTCGGATGCAGGACCACCGTCAGTTCCTGCACACCCTGGTCAGTGGTCGGACAGGTCGTCTGGAACGAGTCGCCTCCCGGCGGCAGCGAGGCGTTGCCGTCCTTCAGGAATCGGACGTCGATGATGTCGGCCTCGAATCCGGGGACATTCAGTTCGACGTCGTTCTGATAGCCGTCGAGCGGTGTGACGGATCCGCCGCACGGCAGGTAGGGAACCTGGTGCAGTTGCTCGGCGACGGCCACCGACTCGTTGCCGGACCTCACGATCTTGCGATGTGCCCTGGTGGAACGCATAACCGTGAACAGGCTGAAGATCACCGCCATCACGACGGTGGCGATCAGCAGGAGGGACATGACCGTCTCGATCAACGTCTCCCCTGCCTCGTCCCGAGTCCGGTCGAGGAACCGTCGCGCCACCGCCGGTCGAGTCATCGCTCCGTGGACCACCATGTCAACTTGGGCACGCTCGCCTTGTTCGTGTCGGCGTTCACAGCGAAGGTCACGTTCGCCTTCGTCAGGACCTTGTCCCCTTCGGACTCGTCACACGCGACCTTGGCGGCCTGCCGTGATGCGCTCTGGACGCAGGCGACGAACAGCGCTTCCCTCGGGACCGCCTTCGGCTCGACCCAACCGTCGCTGACGGCTGGACCCGTGTAGCCGGAACGCTTCACCCAACCGCTCAACCGGAGGTGCCGGACCACCATGCCCCGCGTCGAGGCGGGGTACGCGTAGTCGATGTCGTCCACCTCGACCGCGGACGACGGCGTGTAGATGGTCCCCTTGACGCTGAAGCGACCGTTCCAGGTATTGGCCTGCGACGTGTTCGTCCAGATGTCGGTCGGCAACTGGCCGGCGACGTTGGCGCTCGACCGGAGAACGGCGCAGTCGGGCAGGCCGGCGCCCATGCCGTAGTTCGGGTAGGCGGTCGTGCAGCCGCTCGCCGGGAGGAGAATCGGCTTGTTCGCGTTCGCCGCCGTCGGCTCCAGAGTGACATCGAGCTCGATGCCGTCCAGGGAGTTCCAGCTCGGGCAGTTCTTGCCGTCGAACAGACCGAGGAATCCTTCCCAGATACCCGACCAGAGGCCCTTCGGGCACGGCCGACGACTCACCCACGTCAGCGTCCGATTCGCAGCCGAACCTGCCAGGTCGCTCGGCGTCAACTTTGCGGTACCCGGCGAGGACGAGTCGTAGAGCACCAGATCGGAGGAGTTCGCAACGTTGAGGGTCTGGTTCCACAGGGCTCCGACCTCGACGCCGGAGGATCCGGTCCTGGAGGTGCGGAGCTGCGACGCCTCGGTCGAGGCAGACACGAGGTTGAGGAAGTTGTTGCGGGCGTTCGCGTTGTAGGCGATGCGCGCTTCGATCCGCTTGATCTGGTAACCCGCGGGCGGCTGGTAGGAGTCCATCACGACGGGCGTGTACGCCTCGTGGACGTCGTAACAGCAGGTGAACGGGTTCCACCACTCCGTCGCCTCACCCCACTGGAAGGCGTAGGAGCGGATTCCGGTCGGTTCGCCGATTTCGCGACCGTCGGCCTGGGTCGTGCCGTTGACCGGCGCCGTGACGTTGCTTCCCGTGGTGGTTCCCACCGTGCCCCGGATCGGCGCAACGGTCGGCATCTGGTACACGCCGATCTGCTGGTGGTCGGATGGGTCGTTCGGGTACGGACCGGCGCAGATCTCGAGGCTGCCGTCTGCGACGTACACATGTGACTGGCCACCGAAGACGAACTGGGCACCCGGCTTCGTCGGGTCGCAGTCGGAGCGGGCAGCGACCTCGTCGCTCTCGGTTCCACCAGGGGTCACCGGCGCCGGGAACGAAGCACCGCCGTAGCCCTTGTAGTCCGCCGTCACCCCGTCCAGGTAGACCTTGGGCTGCTGACTCGTCCAGTTGATGATCGAACCACCGACCTTGAAATGGACGAACAGACCGTTCAACTGATCGAGGCTGCCGCAGTTGTCGGCGACCTTCTTCGCCTCCGCGTCGCTGAGGCGGTAGGTGAACGCGTCTCCCATCCCGCCCGTGTCGAACGACGAGTTGTAGACGTGGCCGGCCTTGGGAAGGTCGACGGTCGTGCAGAGCTTGTCCGCCACCCCGGGCGCCTTCGCCCGGACCTCCAACTTCGTGGGAGGCAGCCGGTCACCGTTGACGAACGCGTACCGGATGTTCACGTACACCCGACCGTTGTCCGCGCCCGAAAGCTCGATCGGCGGTGCGCTCACCTCCGGCGAGAAGGTGTTGAACGTGAGGCTTCGCTCACCGAAGAACCAGAGGCAACCGATGATCGGCAGACAGGTGGGCGACCACGACGCCGAACCACCACCGGCGACCGAAGCAGCCTGGAGGTTCTGCCAGTCACCCGGCTGATCGATCCCGAACCCGCCGGCTGTCCACTTGGACTTGTCGACGTGCGGGTTGGCGAGAGTCACGTCGATCGTCGAGGCTCCCGTACCGGTATCTGGGTTCGTCTCCCCGGTGCCGAACGGGCTCCAGCCGAGCGGCCAGCCGGCGACGACCCTCGGGGACTGCGACGACGCGTTGCCGATGCACATCCGGTAGTGGGGCGCGTCGGCGTTGGTCAACGAACTCGACCCGCTGACACCGCTCGCCGGGAGATCGCCACAGGACTGCGAGCCGGAGCCCTGACGGAAGTCGAAGTAGAAGGCGCCCGTGACGGTCTTGTCGGGGTTGGTGGGTGTGTCGTCGAGAACGATCTTGAGTTGGCCTCCGACCACCCTTGCTGCATCCGGAGCGAACCAGAAGGTGCGGTCCGTACAACCGGACGACGCCCCGTTGCCCAGGTAGTCGTTCACCACTGCGGAGTCCCGGTACCAACCGGGCAGGAAGACGATCGGCTTCGACCTGGCCCCGACGCAGGCCCGGGTACCACCCGACAGAGCCGGGGTGAGGTCGCCCGAAGCCGGATCCAACAGATAGGCGTAGGTCCGCTCCGGGAGCGGGTTCCCGTTGCGATCGGTGAGGACGTTCGCGTTCGAACCGCTGTCGGTGTAACCGACGGGGAACCACTCGGGCCGGATGTCGCCCACCGGGTTCTGCGCCGGCGCGTTGTTCCCCGGGCTCTTGATCTTGCGTGCCGGGTCGCTGTCCTCGGGGGTCCCGGCAGCGTCGCGACCGGCTGGGCGAACGCCCGGAATGCCGTAAGGGCTCGAGCCGACCTGGTCACGAGCCTTGATCCAGTCGCTGGTGGTCAGGACGTTGTCGTTCGCGTCCACGGCCCGCAGCGTGCCGTAGTCGTTGCTGATCTGGCCGGCGGCCACGACCTTGCCCTGCACGTCGAAGAAGACCTGCGACGGGTTCCCACGGTTGTAGGGGGTGTTACACGTCGCACCCAGGAGACCCCACAACTCGGTTCCCACACCGTCGCGTCGACGAAGCTTGATGCCCTGCTCGACCCACTTCGCCTCCTTCGCAGACCCGGGCATGTCGGTGCTGCTGAACAACCAACCGAGGCCGTCGAGCAGGGACGTCGCCCAGCCCTCACAGGCGGCCGAGTTGTAGGGGGCCGACTGGTTCTGACGACGCCCCAGGGCCAGGATCGCTTCCGGTGGCTTGAGGCCGGCGGCCGGGTCGATACCCGAACCGGAACCGGCTTCGGCTCCGCACGACACCGTCACCACCCCGTCCGCCACGGTCGAGAACTGGTACACGCACGGATCGGGAGTGGACTGCGCGGGGTCGAGCGCGACGTCGGGCTGGTAGCGCGCCCAGTTGACTGCGGCGTCGATGGCACCTTCGCCGGCGTACCGGCCGTAGCGCTGCTCCCGATAGTCCTCCACGGCCCTGTTGCTGGCCTGTGCGTACGCGGTCAGGCTGGCCACCAGTACGCTCGAGACGAGCACACAGGCGAGCGTGATCAGCAAGGACGCGCCGTCCTCACCGCGGCCCCGAATGGCCGGCTTCGGCACTGCTTCACGCTCCGTGTGCCTCACGCGGACTCCCCCACTCTCGGCGTTTCCTGAACCCTATCCAACTTGTGAAGAGATGGCCACCCCTTTCACATTGTCGGCAGATTCAGCGCGCGCGTAAGCGCTTCCGGACAGCGGCTGCAGCATCGACGACGACCGTGTCGTCGATCGGGGCGTTGAGACCCACAGCGCGGACCAGCGCAATGTCGCTACCCTCCCGTACGACCGCCAACACCAGGTGCAACGACCCCGACGCACCCGAGTAGTCGGCCACCACTGCCGGCACCCCGGCCAGTCCTTCCAACTTCGACTGCTTCGCCGAGCCCTCGAGGTTGTTGCCCAACGCCCGCTCGAACACCAGGTCCAGACACACCGGCAGGCGCGTCGCCTTCCAGGCCCGCTCGATGGACACGGCGTCCGCGACCGTCTTGTAGACCCTCACCATCGAGGAGATCGTCTGGGTGCGGCCGGTCTGGTCCACGTGACTGAAACCGCTGCTGGATCTACCGATCTCACCGATGCCCGGGTCGGTTCCCAGACAGGTACGAACCTGGGCGTCGACGTCGTCGACCGCCGCCTCCTGCATCGGCGACCAACCCACCGGCACGTCGTCCTCGGTCAGGACCAGACGGGCGGCGCGCTTCTGCGCCGCGTCCTCGTGGACAGGTTTGACCGCAGGTCCGACCGTCGTGGTCGTCGTGTCCGCGACCTTCCCGGGTGACGCTGCGTCGCTCCCCGAACAACCCGAGATCGGTATGAGCAGAACGATCGCCGACGCAAGGACGCGACGAGCTGGCCGACGGTTACCCACAGGGATCAGGGATTCGTTCCCTGGTCGAGGTCGCCGCTGGAGAAGACGCCGTACATCGCCGAGATGAGCGCCACGGCGACGAAACCCACGATGAAACCCATGAACAGGATGACGGCCGGTTCGAAGAGGTCCGTGAGCCTCTTCAGCTTGAACTCCAACCCGCGTGCGTAATACGTCGCCGCGGACTCGATCTGAGTGTCCAACGTGCCGGTCTCCTCACCGACACGGGCCATCTGGATCAGCGCAGGCGGGAACAACCCGGTGCGCTCCAGAGGCCCGGCGACACCGTCGCCCTCGAGCATCTCGTCACGGGCGACCCGCAGACCGTCCTCGAAGATCTGGTTGTTCGTCGACTCGATCGCGGAAGCCATCGCGTCCGGCAACGGCACACCGGCACGCATCATCGCGGCGACGATCCGGGAGAACCGCTCAATCGCCGAGTAGCGCACGATGTCGCCCACGACCGGGATCTTCAGGAACGCGCTGTGGCGGATCCGCCGACCCTGCTCGGACTTGCCGCTCGCGTAGAACAAGCCGACGAACGCCAGGAACACCAGGCCCAGCAACCAACCCCAACTCGACATGAACCCGCTGAATCCCAGCAACATCCGAGTCGGCAACGGGAGCTCTGCACCCAGGTCGTCGAAGAAGGTGACGAACCGGGGCAGCACGAAGAGGACCATGACCAGCATCGTCACGATGCTCATCACCATGATCGCCATCGGGTAGGTCAGAGCGCTCTTGACCTTCGCCCGAGCCTCCATGTCACGCTCGATGTAGATCGACAGCTGATCGAGCACCGTGTCGAGCTGACCGGTCAACTCGGCCGAACGCAGAATGCCCAGGTAGTACGGCGGGAAGACGGACGCGTGGGGGGCCAGGGTCTCGGAGAACGGCACGCCGGCCTCTAGCTGCTCACGCACCTCGGCGAGGATCCCCTTGAACCGCTTGTTCGCCGTCCCCTCCTCGACCACGCGCACGGCGTCGATGATCGGGATGCCGGTCCGGACGAAAGCGGCGATCTGCCGGGAGAAGTGCATGATCTCCTGGCGCGGCACACGCTCCGGGGAGATCTCGATCTGCGAGAAGCCCTTGCGCTCCTTGATCGACTTGATCTCGAGATTGAGGCGCAGCAGCTCGTTCTCGGCGGACGCGAGGCTCACACCCTCGATGGTGTCCTTGATCTGGCGACCATCGGGCGTCACCGCCGTGTACTTGTAGGTGGCCACGCTTGCTCCCCCCCAGGATCCAGTGAGCCCCCTCGAACGAGGGTCTCAGAGAATGTAGATGGTACGGACGACCTCGGCAATCGTGGTCGTGTCCTCCGCGACCAGTCGGAGCGCCTGGTCCCGCATGGGAACCATGCCCTGCTCGACCGCCAACCGCCGGAACTCGTCGACCGACGCGTTGCGAACGATCAGGTCACGCATCTCGTTGGTGATGCGCAGCACCTCGTAGACGCCGATCCGACCCGAGTAGCCGGTCCCCGAGCACTGGGTGCAACCCATGCCCTTGACGAAGACCTCCTTCGGCTTGCCGCCCATGCGCTCGTAGAACGACAGGTCCTCCACCTCGGGCACGTACGGCTGGAGGCAGTGGGGACAGCTGCGCCGGATCAGGCGTTGTCCGACCACGGCAAGCATCGAGGACGCAAGGAGGAACGACTCGATGCCCATGTCGACGAAGCGGTGCAGGGCGCTCACGGCGTCGGTGGCGTGGATCGTCGAGAGAACGAAGTGACCGGTGAGGGCCGCCTGGATCGCGATCCTGGCGGTCTCGACGTCACGGATCTCACCGACGAGGATCGCGTCTGGATCCTGGCGGAGGATGGAACGGAGTCCCGCGGCGAACGTGACACCGGCCTGCTCGTGGATTCCGATCTGGTTGATCGTCGGGAACGTGTACTCGACGGGATCCTCGACGGTCATCACGTTGATCTCGTCGTTGTTGATCGCCATCAACGACGCGTACAACGTGGTCGTCTTGCCGGAACCGGTCGGTCCCGCGCAGACGACCATGCCGTAGGGCGATCGGATGATCTCGCGGTACACGGTCGCAACGTCGTCGGGCATGCCCAGGGTTTCGATGTCGTACATCGCCCGCGACTTGTCGAGGATCCGCAGCACCGTCTTCTCACCGTTGACGGTCGAGGTCGTGCTGACACGGATGTCCAACTCCTTGCCGTCCACCTCGGCCTCGATCTGGCCGTCCTGGGGGCGCCGACGCTCGACGATGTTGAGCTCCGCCATGATCTTGATGCGGCTGACCAACGCCTGGGCCATGGACTGCGGCAAGGACATGACCTCGTGCAACGCGCCGTCGATCCGGTTCCGGACCCTCACCCGGTCACCCATCGGTTCGATGTGGACGTCGGAGGCCTTGTCGCTCACGGCCTGGGAAAGGATCTGGGACACGACACGCACCACCGGCGCGTTCGCGTCGACCTCGACGGGACCTTCGGTGGCCGTCGCCGCCGCACGCTCCGACACCCGCGCCTCGAACACACGGACCGCGTCGGACACCGCGGTCGTGGCCTCGTAGGCCTTGTCGATCGCCGCCTCGACCGCCTCGACGGAAGACACGACCAGGTCCACCGGCATGCCGACCAGTTCGGTCAGCTCGTCGACTAGGTTCAGCCGACCGGGCTCGGCCGACGCCATGGTCGCCCTACCGCCGCGAACCAGCAGCGGAACGACCAGGTAGTTGCGCGCATCCACCTCCGAGAGGATCCGGACCGCCTTCGGGTCGAACGAGAAGTCCGCGAGGTCCGTGTACGGAAGACCGAGGATCTTCGCCCGCTGCTCCGGCGACAGGCTGCTCGAATCAGCCGATACCGGCGCGACGGACTCCACACGATCGTCATCCGAACCGGCATGGATATCGGTGTCGGAGTACGCGACACCCTGCCCGGTCCCTGCGGATACGAGGCCCGAGGTTCTGTCCTTGGATCGTCTCAAGGCCACTGGATACGGCCTCCCTGACTGCGCATCAGATGTCTCCCCCCAAGGCAACCACGGCCGGCCCTGAACAGGACCTTTCACGGAGCCTACTTCCTGCCGGGCACGTTCCCACGATCGTGTCGGTGGAGCGGCCCGCTGCCGATGCGCCAACACGAGCGTCCGCCCGACGGACTGGAGCAGGACCTCATCGGGCCGCCACCATTCGGCCCATGCCCGAGCCGCCACCGACACCCAGACGGGGTGCACGGACGACCCACCGCCGAGGACGGATGACCGCCGCTCGACTCGCCGTCCTCGACGACCTGGGCGACCGGTGGATGCTCGAGACCGAACGGTTCACGTGCGAAGCGATCGAGGCGTCGTTCGAGAGGACCGCGCCCCTGATGCTCGACGTCGGGGTCGGAAACGGTCTCGCGACCCGCGCGTGGGCCGCCGAACATCCGGACCGGGACGTCGTAGCAGTGGAACTGCACAGGCCCGGGATCTCGCGCCTGATCAAGGACCTCGACGAGAACGGACCGGGAAACGTGCGGGTCGTCGACGGCGACGTGACGACCTTGATCGACGACCTCGGACCGTCGACGCTCGCGGAAGTTCGGATCCTGTTCCCGGATCCCTGGCCGAAACGTCGTCATCACAAGCGCCGACTCGTCGATCCGACCTTCGTCGGAGCGGTGACCGACCGGCTGACGGTCGGCGGACACCTCCACCTTGCGACCGACTGGCTCGACTACGCCGACGCCATGAGGTCGGCGCTCGACACCGAACCGAGACTCGAAACCGTCGTCGACCACGACGACGGCCCGGCCGTCGATGCCGAAGGCCGGGCACTGGAGATGCCGACCAGGTGGCGCACGAACCGACCCAGCCGTCCGGTCACCGCGTACGAACAGCGCGGCATCGACGCCGGTCGAACGATCACCGACCTCCTCACCCGCCGAACCCGCTGAGGTCTTCGCCTCGCGAATCAGTTACGGGCGCGGGCTGCTTCTATGGCTTCGGCCGTCGCCTCCGGGCCGAGCGCCTCGATCAGTTCCAGGTCACGGGCCAGAGCATCGAGGTCTCTCGTCGGCTCCAACGGCTTCACGTCCGAACCGGTCGGATCGTTCGGACGCACCCAACCGACCCCCGGCTCGAACCGGCGGATGACCTTCGCCGGCACCCCGCCGACGACCGAATGGTCGGGGATGTCGCCACGCACCACCGAACCAGCGGCCACCACCACGTTGCGACCGATCGTCGTTCCGGGCAGCACGACCGCGCCGTGACCGATCCAAGTCCCGTCGCCGATCCGGACCGGCTCGTGCGCACCGAGCTGCTTGCCGATCGGCGTGTCCGGGTCCTGGTAGCCGTGGTTAGCGTCGGTCACGTAGACCTCCTGACCGAACCAGACGTCGTCACCGATCTCGATCGACTCGTGGGCGACGATGCCCGACCGCATCCCGATCACCGAACGGTCGCCGATCACCAACGCCCTCGGCGGCACGGTCGACTGCTCAGGCCCGTAACCGGCTGCGAGGGTCACCCAGGTGCTCACCATCGTGGCGGTGCCGATGTGGATCGACGGCTCCCCGTAGAGCGTCGCCGTGGGGAACGCGATGACGCTTCCCGTCCCGAAGGAACCGAACCGCTCCGCCGCAGCAGTACCGGGAGCGATCGCGCCCGCGACCCGCAACCGCGCCCAACCCCACTGGATGCAACCGTTCACGACACGGTGGACACGATCACGAAGCGGTTTCGGCAACATCGGCGACGAGCGTAGGCGGGACCAGTTCTCCCACGAGAGCGAACCGGCCCGCCGAGCACTCGTGCGCCCGCGGCTGTCATCCCCCACCGATACCCTGACCGGCAACGACCGCTCGCTCCGCAGCCGCTGAGCAACTCGGCCCCGGTCGGCCCTGAAACCGCCACAGTCCAGGGGTCGATACCGATGACCATCAGCGAACAGCAACGACACGAACTCCACGGCAAGCTCAACGAGACCATCGGACCAGAGGAGGCCACCACCCTCATGGCACACCTCCCACCCGTCGGCTGGGCCGACGTAGCCACCAAGACCGACCTCGACCATCTCGAACGAGTCCTCCGAGCGGACCTTCGAGCGGAGATCGCCGGGTTGCGAGCAGAGTTCCACCAGTCCTTCGGAGCCTTCCGGGACGAGATCCACGCCGACCGAAGGGCGGCTCAACGTCAGATGCTGTTCGTTCTGGTCGTGGCGTTCGTGAGCCTGCTGGTGGCAGTCGCCACAAGTTGACCGTGTCGCTGGTGCAGGTCGCGTCGCTGTCCCTAGCCTGTCGGTCATGACGTCCGCCCTGAGCGCCTCGACGGGTTCGATCGGTTCCGAGTCGATCGTCATCCCGCCGGCGGACCTCGCTGCGATCGAAGGTCTGCGTCGACTTCACCTCGCTCGCGTCGCGGCCGGACCAAAGGCTCCCGTGGTCGACGCCGACGCGTCGGCCCTCGGGGCCCCCGTCGACGAGGGCACCGAGACCCTCGCCACGTGTCCGATTCCCGGCTTCATGCGCGGAAAGGCGACCACCTGCCCCGTCGGCCCGTCGGCACGCAGCACCGAACCCGTGGAGCGCGGACGCGCCGACCGGTTCGTGCGCCGCCTGCTCCGCATACCGGACCGCCGGGTCGACCTCAGCGACGCCTCCACCTACCGGGCGTTCCAGAAGTCGATGTGCATATCCGCGGTGCGGTGCACGCTCACCTACGTCATCTTCCCGTTCGTCCTGCCGGGCATCAGCTTCCTGAAGGGCGTGGGGCCGGTCGTCGGCATCCTCATCGGGACGTTCGCCCTCGGCTGCGACACGTTGACGGTCCGCCGCTTCTTCGCCGTCGACCACAAGTACCGCTGGCACTTCTCCACGATCGTGTTCGGGATCATGTGCCTGCTGACCGTCCTGCTCGTACAGGACATCAGCCACGTCGTCTCCGAAGTCCTGTCCTGACGCTGCGCGCTCGAACCCGATGACCGTGGACCGCGACCCAGCCGGCGGTTCCCGGACCGAACCCAATGTGGTGGCCAGGGCACTGTGGCTCGCCGGAGGTTTCGTGTCCGTCGGCCTGGGCGGACTCGGAATCGTCGTACCGGGACTGCCGACGACCGTCTTCTTCATCGTCGCGGCGTGGTGCTTCAGCCACGGCAGTCCCCGCTTCGAACGATGGGTCCTCGGCCTCCCCAAGATCGGCCCGCTCGTGCAGGACTACCGCGACGGACTCGGCATGCCCCGACGGGCGAAGGTCATCGCGGTCACGATGGTCTGGACCGCGATCTCCCTCAGTTCCTTCGTGCTGCGCGACCGGATCGGATGGGTCGCCGTCGTGGTCGCCCTCGGGTTGGTCGGCACGTCGGTGATCCTCTGGTGGGTTCCCACCCGGGAGAAGGTCCTCGCGGCCCGGGCCGCGGTTCGGCCCTCGACGGTCGAATCCCCGGATCCGGTGTCGGACGACATCACCAGGTGACGAGGTCCACCAAGGCCCTCTCGATGTCTTCGACCTGAGGAAGGATCGCCCGTTCGAGAGTCGGTTCGTAGGCGACGGGGGTGTCGGTCGCGCCGATCCGTCGGACCGGAGCGTCCAGATCCGCGAAGCAGTTCTCCGAAGCCCATGCGGCCACCTCGGCACCGAACCCGCCGGTGAGCGTGTCCTCGTGGACGACCAGCAGCCGACTCGTCCGGGCGACGCTCTCCGCGACGATCTCGTGGTCCCACGGGGACAGGGTCCGCAGGTCGATCACCTCGATCTCGGCTCCGGGGTTCGAGGCGACCCGCTCGGCGGCCTCCAACGACTTCTGGACCGTCGCGCCCCAGGTCACCACGGTCGCCTCGTCGCCGCCCCGGCGGATCTCACCGACCCCGAACGGCAGCACCCAGTCCTCCGGAGGGAACGGGTCGACCGTGTAGGGCTGACGCAACAGGTGCTTGTGCTCGAGGAACAGGATCGGATCGTCGCATCCGAACGCGTACCGCAGCAGACCGACGGCGTCCCGCGTCCTGCTCGGCATGGCGATGGACAGGCCGGGGATGTGGGCGAAGATCGACTCGCCGCACTGGCTGTGCCAGATCGAACCGCCAGTCAGGTAACCGCCGATCGGGACGCGCAGGACCATCGGGCACGTGAACTCCCCGGCGGAGCGCCAGCGGATCGTCGCCGCCTCGCTCCGCAACTGGGTCATGGCCGGCCAGATGTAGTCGAAGAACTGCACCTCCGGTGCCGGACGCAAACCGCGCAACGCCTGACCTACCGCACGGCCGACGATGTTCGCCTCCGACAGCGGCGTGTTGAAGCAACGGGCCTGACCGAAGGCCCGTTGAAGTCCGTGCGTCGTGCCGAACACCCCGCCCTTGCCCTCGACGCCGGCCAGCACCTGCTCTCGGGCGTCCGCGACGTCCTCCCCGAACACCCGGATCCGGTCGTCCGCTGCCATCTGTTCGTGCAGGGTCCGCTTGATCGCGTCGCCCAGTGACAGCGGTTCGCCGTCGTGCGGAGCGACGCCGCCGACGCCGGGGACGGGCGGCACCGGGACCCGAGGCAGGTCCGTCACGTCGACGGTGACCGTCGCAGGATCGGGCCGACGTGCACGCAGCGCCGCGGTCGCAGCGTCGACCACCACGGCACGAGCGTCGAGACGGATCGCATCCACGTCCTCCGCGCTCAGGACCCCACCCTCGACGAGGTCACGGGCGAAACGATCCAACGGATCGCGGGCCGCCTCGGCCACCAGTTCCTCCACCGAGCGGTACTTCGACTGAGTGTCGGCAGCCGAATGCGAGTACGGACGAACTACGTCCGCGTGGATGAGGGCCGGGCCGACACCGGCTCGGACGTGCTCGACGATCGCCTTCGCGGCGGCACGGACCCCGAAGTAGTCCGTGCCGTCGAGGTGATGGACCGACAACCCGCGGAAGCCGCGGACGAGCTCACCGACCGGCGCCGGGTGCTGATCCGACTCGGGCACCGATATGGCGAAGCCGTTGTCGGGCACCACGTAGAGAACCGGCAGCGCCAGGTTGCACGCGGTGTTCAGGCTCTCCCAGAACTCGCCCTCGCTGCACGCCCCCTCACCGAGGGACACGTAGGTGACCTCGTCGCCGTGGGCCTCGCTCGTACCACCACGGCCGGGACCGGCGTCTGGCCCCTCGCCCGGCAGGTGTCCACGACCTCGCACGATGTAGCGACCCGCCTCCGCGCAACCGACGGCCGGGATGCACTGGCTCCCCGTCGGACTCGACTGGGTGACGATGTTGAGCCGGCGGTTGCCCCAGTGCGACGGCATCTGACGCCCGGCGCTGGACGGGTCCTCCACGGAACCGACCGCCTGGAGCAGGACTTCGAGCGGGGTCACACCCAGGCCGAGAACGAGCGCCTGGTCCCGGTAGTAGGGGAAGAACCAGTCGTAGCCGGGTCTCAGGTGACGGGCGAGGGCGAGACCGAGCGCCTCGTGACCAGCCCCGGAAATCTGGAAGAAGACCCGGGACTGCTTCTGCATCGCGATCTCGCGGTCGTCGATCGCCCGCGACACGCACGCCGTCCGGAAGTCCTCGACCAGTTCGCTGACCGGGTAGCCGCGGTAGGTCGCGCCGGAGTTCGACCCGGTGGGACCTTTCGACTCG
>JAGQSN010000203.1 GCA_020439555.1 Acidimicrobiales bacterium
GGTCACCCACACCTTGCCGTCACCGATCTTGCCGGTGCGGGCGGCGTTGACCACCGTGTCGACGACTCCGTCCACCTGCGAGTCGTCGACGACGATCTCCAGCCGGACCTTCGGCACGAAATCGATCGCGTACTCGGTGCCCCGGTAGACCTCGGTGTGTCCACCTTGGCGGCCGAAACCCTGGACCTCGGTGACGGTGATGCCGGCGATGCCGGCGTCCTTCAGGGCCGTCTTCACGTCGTCGAGCTTGAACGGCTTGACGATGACGGTGATGAGCTTTGCCATTTGAGGTGCTCCTTAGTTCGTGCCGTGGTAGGCGGTCTCGGCGTGCTGGGCGAGGTCGAGGCCGTTGACCTCGGTCTCCTCGTCGACCCGGAGGCCGATGGTGGCCTTGAGGGCCAGGGCGATGAGGGCGGTGACGCCGAACGAGTACACGATCGTCACACCGTTGGCGAGAGCCTGCTCGAGGAACAGGCTCAGGCCGCCACCCTCGAACAGACCGGCCTTGAAGCCGTGGAGGGCCGCAACCTTCTCCGGGTAGTAGTCGGGGCTGGCGAACAGGCCCAGCAGCAGCGAGCCGACGAGTCCGCCGACGAAGTGGACGCCGACGACGTCGAGGGCGTCGTCGTAACCGAACTTCGTCTTGAGGCCGACGGCGAAGCAGCAGATGATCCCGGCGATCGCACCGATGATGAGCGGCGACATTCCCGAGACGAACCCGGCGCACGGGGTGATGGCGACCAGGCCGGCGACGATGCCCGAAGCGGCACCGAGGTTGGTGAAGTGGCCGTCACGGATGCGCTCGACGATCGCCCAGGCCAAACCGGCGGCGGCCGCAGCGAGGAACGTGTTGACGAAAGCCTGGATGGCCTGGCCGTTCGCGGCACCCGCGGAGCCGGCGTTGAAGCCGAACCAACCGAACCAGAGGATTCCGGTGCCGAGCATCACCATCGGCATGTTGTGGGGCGGCTGACCTTCCTTCGGCCAGCCCTTGCGCTTGCCCATCACGAGCACCACTGCGAGAGCGGCGATACCGGCGTTGACGTGGATGGCCGTTCCGCCGGCGAAGTCGATCGACCCGCGTTCGGCGAGCCAGCCGCCGTAGACCCACTTGAACACCGGCACGAACACGAGCAGCAGCCATACGGGAACGAAGATCGCCCAGGCCGAGAACTTCATCCGGTCGGCGACGGCACCCGAGATGAGTGCCGGGGTGATGACGGCGAACATCCCGAGGAAGGTGAGGATCGCCAACTGTGTTCCACCGTCGGTGCCGAGGTTGATGCCCTTCAGGCCGACCCAGTCGAAGTTCCCGATGACACCACCGAGTTCACCTCCCTGGGCCAGCGAGTAGCCGACCAGCACCCAGACCACGGGCACGATGAGCAGGCACCAGAAGTTCATCATCAGCATGTTGAGCACGTTCTTGGCCCGGTCCATGCCTCCGTAGAAGAGGGCCAAACCCGGCGTCATGAACAGCACGAGTGCGGCCGAGACCAACACCCATGCTGCGTCGCCTGTATCCATCAGTACTCCTTGTCGATGTCTGTTGCTGGACAGGCGACAGGTTGCGGGAAGAATGTTTCGTGGTTGTTTCGTCGGCGCGACGTTCACGGAACCTCGGCTGACAGAAACCTGACGAACACATGAACCCACGGGTTCCGTGGGGGTGGCACCCCCGTACACTTCGGCCATGACCTGTCCGGCCTGCGGTTCACAAGTCGCGCCCGGATCGCGGTTCTGTGCGAACTGCGGGCACGCCCTGCGCGGCCCCGACGACGAACGGCGGATCGTCACCGTCCTGTTCGCCGATCTCGTCGGTTTCACATCCCTCTCCGAACAGCTCGACCCGGAGCGGGTGAAGATCCTCATCGACCGCTGCTTCGACCGGCTGGCCGCCGAGATCACCTCGTTCGGAGGTCGTATCGACAAGATCGTCGGCGATGCGATCGTCGCCCTCTTCGGCGCCCCGGTCGCGCATGAGGACGACGCGGAGCGGGCGGTACGTGCCGCCCTTCGCCTTCACGAGCTCGTCGGCGCGGAGGCCGCCGCGACAGGTCACGCCCTGCAACTCCGCGTCGGTGTCAACACCGGTGAGGTGCTCGTCGGGGCGATGCGCGCCGCCGGGTCGATCACCGCCATGGGCGACGTCGTCAACACGGCGGCTCGGCTCCAGACCATGGCCGAACCCGGCCAGGTCCTGGTCGGCCAGTCGACGCGGGACGCCAGCCATCGAGCGATCTCCTACAGCCCCAGAGGGGAACTGGCACTCAAGGGCCGGGCCGAGACGGTCCAGGCCTGGGAGGCGCTGGCACCGACCACGACGCCCGGTGCGAGGCGTCGACGTGACGACGTCGCACTCGTCGGCCGAGACCATGAGCTCGCTCTCCTGCGACACAGCGTGCAGGCAGCGTTCGGCCACGACCGTGCGACGATCATCCTGCTGGTCGCAGATGTCGGGATGGGCAAGAGCAGGCTCGCCGACGAACTCGCCAGATGGTGCGCGGAGGAACTCGGAGCGGTGGTCGCAGAGGGCCGGTGCCTGCCCTACGGGGAGGCGAACGTGTGGTGGCCGGTCGCCGACGCGTTGCGTGGTGCGCTCGGCGTGCACGTCGCGTCGACGGAACCCGAGGCCAGATCGGCGGTCTCACGCGTGGTGCGCAGCACGTTGGCCGCGAGCGGCACCGCACGGGGGACCGACGGTGACGAGGCGGAGGTGGAACGGGTGACGAGCGGGTTGCTCAACATTCTCGGCTTCGAGTGTTCGGCACCGCACGCGGACCCGAACAACGTCCGTGAAGAAACCGGACGGGCGCTCGGCGTCTACCTGAACGCTCTGTCCTCCGAGACGCCCGTACTCCTCCAGGTGAGCGATCTTCACTGGGCCGACGACGCCCTGCTCGACCTGATCGACGGGGTCATCGCCAATGTCGCCCACCGGCAGGTCGTGCTGGTCGCGACGGCGCGCCCGGACATCATCGAGCGGTGGAAGCCCGCCCCTGGCAGACACAACGCCTTCCTCCTGCACCTCGACCCGCTCGACCGCGAGTCGTCGAGGCGGCTGCTCGAGGAGTTGGCCGCCAGCAAGCTTCCCGACTCCGTCGTGGACGCCGTGCTGGACCGCAGCGGAGGCAACCCGTTCTTCCTCGAGGAACTCGTCTCGCTGGTCGACGAATCGGCCGGTGAACGCGTCGGCGAGTTGCCGGCCACCCTCAGGGGCCTCGTCTCAGCGCGCATGGACGCCCTGGAGCCTGGGGTTCGTGCCCTGCTCCAGGACGCCTCGGTACTCGGCCCGAGAGGCCCGGTCGCCGGCCTCGAGGAGCTCGTCCGTCACCGCCACGGCGACGTGATGGAGGAGTTCGAAGCATTGCTGGCGACGCTCGTCGACGAGGGGATCCTCGACGTCGACGGGGACCGTTGGAGTTTCCGGTCCGACATGGTCCGTGAGGTGGCGTACCAGACCGTCACGAAGGCGGACCGCGCCAAGGCGCACAAGGGAATCGCCTCTTGGCTCGAGTACACCTACGGGGATCGCAGCCCGCGGCCTTCATGGTTGGTCGACCAACTGGCGCACCACTACGGCGCGGCTGCCACGCTCGCCTCCGAGCTGGGCTCCCTCGCGGACGCAGCCGGCGTGGCGGGTGACCTGCCTGCCCGGGCGCGTCGGTGGACGGTCGCGTCGGCCGCCATCGCCCGACGCGACCAGGCGATGCCGACCGCGATCCAGCGTTACGACCGTGCGATCGCTCTGGTGGACCTCGATCCGACAGCGACCGAACTGGATCGGGCGGAACTGCACGTCCTGCGAGCCGACGCCGCGGTCGAGTCCTGGGAATTGAAGCTCGCGACCGAATCCGTCGAGGAGATCGACCGCCTGGCCGGGACCGAGGAGTCGTCGCTCCGTGCAGCGGCCCTCGCCATCCGGGGCCGTATTGAGCAGCGCAGGGGCCACGGTGACGCTGCGATCGACTTCCTCGAACAGGCCGAGAGCATGTACGCCCGTCTCGGATTGGTGGCCGAGAGTTCGGCCACTGCGCGTCACCTCGCACTCGTCCAGATCTTCGCCGACCGACCAGACGAGGCCGAGTGCAGCGCCGAGCGGGCCCGAGCAGGATTCGAGGAGGTCGGCGACGTCGACGGACAGGGCTGGGCCGCCCAGCACCTGGCGTGGATCTCCTTCGTCCGGGGTGACCGAGTCGTCGCCGAGGAGCGGATCTCCAACGCACTCAGGTTGTTCGACCAGGTGAACGACTCCCGCGGTCAGGCGTGGGCACAGGGGTTGGACGCGTGGATCAAGTTCCAGGCGAACCGGGTCGACGAAGCGGCCGAGCTTGCACAGCGGGTGCTCGAGGAGGCTCGATCCCGTCGGGACCCGTGGGAGACGCCGATGATGATGCTCCTGCTCGCCTCGGTGAGGCTGTGGCTCGGTCGTACCGAGGAAGCCGTGGAGATGGCGACCGAGTCGAAGCGGGCGTTCACTCTGATCGGAGACCCGTACGGCCTCGTCCAGTCCACGGGGATCCTCGGCAGGAGCCTCGTGATGGTCGGTCGGATCGAGGAAGGTGACGCTCAGCTGGCCTCGATCGACGCGCCGATGCTGAGGGGAGCGCGGCTTCACGTAGCGGTGCAACTCGGCGAGCCGGCGCGGGTCGGTCACATCGACGATCAGGATCCTCAGACCGGATTCGGCGAGGAACTGTCGGTCGCCCGCGGCCTGCTCGCCCTTCAGCGGGGAGACGTGATGGCCGCAGCGCGGGATCTCCGGACGAGTGCAGGCGCGGAGGTAGAGGGTGCCGGCAGTTCGTATCGACGGGCCGGCCGGGCGCTCTGGATGGCCGCTGCCGGTGTGGACGGTGTCGACGAAATGGCGGCCGGTCTCGACGCCGACCTCACGGCGACGTACCTGGACAGGAGCGTCGCCCATCTGGCGGCCACGTTGCGGGCCGGCACCCACGACGATCCGGACTCGGTACGACGTCACCTGAGTGCCTCGCGGTCGATCCTCGACGCGACCGGAGACCGCGTGGCGCGCCATCTGCATCGCATGGTCGCCGAGGCGCTCGCTGTGCGCATCGGGGCCGAAGTTCTCGGAGCCGACCAGGTGCCTCCGAGGAATTGGTGTCTGCCCGGTATCGACAGCATCGGATGGCGGCGGCTCATCGACCTTGCCCTCGGAGCCGTTCCGACCCCGACTGCCTGAGTCCACGGGCAACTCGCACCGGAAGACGACCGGCCCGTGAGCGCGACGGAGGGCGACG
>JAGQSN010000014.1 GCA_020439555.1 Acidimicrobiales bacterium
CGCGTGTCTGGCGTCCAGACGTGTGCGCTTCCGATCTGGGCGATGACGGTGTTGGCGAAGATCCTCAAGACCGTCCCCTGGCTCTTCCCCAAGTACTACGCCGCCACCCAGACCAGGGACGAGGCCCGCCACGTCGCGTTCGGTGTGCTCACCCTCAAGGAGTATTACGAGGAACTGACGCAGGCCGAGATCCGGGACCGTCAGGAGTTCGCCTTCGAGGCGGCCGTGCGGATGCGTGACCGTCTGCTCATGCAGGAGGTCCTGCACCGCATGGGGGTCGACGTGAAGTCCGCCGTCAAGTTCGCGATGGAGGACGAGGGCCGCCAGGTCTTCCAGCAGATGCTGTTCTNNNTCGTGCCGAACTGCAAGAAGCTCGGTCTCCTCGACGCCGGCGACGGCTGGCTGAGGCAGCGCTTCGGTGAACTGGGGGTCATCCAGTTCGAGGACTGGGCCGACACGAGCGACGAGTACGAACAGTTCGCGCTCGGCAAGGCCGAACTCTCGGCGGCCGCCGAAACCGCCTGATCCCGGCTTTCCCGGTCCGTTCAGACGTCCCCGGGAGGAACTTCCGCCGTCGACGTGGTGGTCGGCGCGACCGTCGTCGTCGTAGCAGGCGCGGTCGTCGTCGTCGGCGGTGCCGTGGTGGTCGTGGTAGGTGGTGTCGTGGTGGTCGTCGGAGCCGTCGTCGTGGTCGTCGCAGACGTCGAAGTGGTCTCCGGAACCGTCGTGGTGGACAGCGTCGTCGTGACCGGGGGAACCGTCGTGGACGGCGTCGATCCGTCGTCCTTGTTGTTCAGAGCGAACAGTGCGATGCCGACCACGATGATCACCACCAGCAGCACGATGATGGCGACCATCCAGGCCGTCGACGACGACCTCGGTTCCTCGACGGGCGTTTCGGTCCTGTCGTATCCGGCGATCTCCTCGGGCTCGGGGGCCGGGATGTAGTAACCGCCTGCCGGAGTCGGGCTCGGGTCGTCGGCGCCCGACGAGCCGCCACGCGGTGACAGAGGGCCCGTCGCCGGCATCGCCGTGGTCGCGTCGTCGGCAGGACTCCAGGCACCCGTCGGTTCGTCGCCGTCCTCGCCCGGACGCCAGGCCTGGGTCGGATCGTCTCCGTCGGTCATCTGTTCCTCGCGTTCATCCCGGATGATTACGGGACGGTGGACTGGCTGTTCAGTAGACGGTGGCCATGCCGCCGCCGACCGGGATGACCGTACCCGTCACGTACGCGCCGGCCCGAGACGCCAGGTAGATCGCGACCCCGGCCATGTCGTCGGGCCTGCCGATCCGCTTGAGCGGGATCGACGCGGCGATCGCGTCGCCGAACGCCTCCAGGGTCGCCGCCATCATCTTCGACTCGAACGGCCCCGGCGCGACGGCATTGACCGTGATGGTCGGCGCCAGATGGCGGGCGAGGTGGCGGGTCAACTGGTGCACCGCTGCCTTGGAGGAGGAGTACGAGTAAGTCTCCATTTCCGGGGAGCGCAGACCGTCCACGGAACCGATGTTGATCACCCGTGACGGGTCCTCCTGAGTGGCACGGACCCTCAGCAGCGGGAGGAGGAACTTCGTGAGGTGGAACACGGCTTCGACGTTGAGGTCCAGGACCCGCCGCCACGAGGCCGTGTCGTGCTCGGCCAGCGGGACGCCCCAGGTCGCTCCGGCGTTGTTGACGAGCACGTCCAGGTGATCGGTCTCCGAGGCCACCCAATCCGCGAACGATCGGGCACCTTCCTCGCTGGACAGGTCCGAGGTGACACCTCGGATCGAACCGAGCGCGGACAGCTCGGAAACGGTCGCGTCGACTCCGTCCGCCTTGCGCGACGTGACGATGACGTCGGCGCCGCCGACCACGAAACCACCGGCGATCATGCGGCCGATGCCTCGGGTACCGCCGGTGACGACGACCGTCTTCCCCGCCACGGAGAAGAGGTCGGGTATCGGTGTGGGCGCGGTGTCGGTCATGGACGGCGACGGTATCCCAGGGGTGCCGGCCTCTGCTCCGGCTCCGTAGCGGTATCGGTGGGCATCAGCGTCGTTGGCAGGTCGGACACCAGGTGGTGGTCCGTCCGTCGATCGTGCGGCGCCTCAACTCGGTCCCGCAGCGGATGCACGGTTCGCCCCACCGGCCATAGCACGACAGGTGATGCTGGTTGGACCCTTGTCCGCCGGTGACGGTCCGGTAGTCCCTCAGCGTCGTGCCTCCGTTGTCGATGCCGGCTCGGAGCACGTCGACGATCGCGTCGCGGAGCCTCTCCGCGGCCGGGCGGGTGACCGCCCGTGCAGCAGGGTTGACACGTGCATGCCAGAGGGCTTCGTCCGCATAGATGTTTCCGATGCCTGCCACGACGCGCTGGCCGAGCAGCTTCGTCTTCACCCTGCTTCGCCCCCCACGCAACCCTGCCCACAGGTGTTCGGCCGTGAAGTCGGGATCGAACGGCTCGGGGCCGAGGGCGGCGAGCGTCGGCAACTCCGAGCGGTCCTCCCCGACGACCGCCACCCGGCCGAAGCGGCGCACGTCGCGGAGGCTCAGGCGTGTCCCGTCGTCCAGGTCCCACCAAGCTCTGTCATAAGGGTCCTGTACCCCCTGGGGTCCGCTGCGTAGCTGTCCTGTCATCCCCAGGTGGACGACGAGGTCTCGGCCGTCGTCGAGGCCGACCAGCAGGTACTTGCCGCGCCTGCCGACTTCGTCGACCGTCGTCCCCACTGCCTCGACCGCACCGGAGAACCTCGCCGACGGATGGCTCCCGGCATCCACGATCGTTCGACCTCGCAGAAGTGGCGCCAGGCCGCGGCGCACCGTCTCGACCTCGGGGAGTTCTGGCATCGGGTCACGGTAACCAGCCGATCGCCGATCCGGCTCAGGTTCCCGCCGTCCCTGCCGATGGAATCGACGTGTTCGAGTCCCTCGCGCCTCTGGTGATCGCGGTCCCTGCCGCGCTCTTCGGGCGGCGGCGGAACGAAACCCACGGTGAGGTGTCCTTCGGCGGTGCATCTGCGGCCACCGGAACGGACGGCGTCGACGCGTTCTCAGCGTTCGCCGACCTGTTCCCGTCGGGTCAGGAGGACAACGGATCAGCTCCGACGGAGCCTGACGGCGAACTGGGCGGGGAACTGCCCTCGACGCTTCCCGCCGAGCCGGAGGAGGAGATCGCCGACGGCACCTACGCCGGTGCCATGCCGCTGTCGGGCGTTGTCGACGGTGTCGGCAGGGCCGCTCCCGAACCGGTACCGCAGTCGGATCGGCCCAACGAACTGTGGCACTCCTTCGGCGGACACGACACGTCCACCGCTCCTCAGCTCGCGCCGTTCGAGGAGACGGTCGGGTTCGCTGCCGACGGTCCGGGGGAGTGGTCCACGCTCGAGGTTGCCGGGACCCGTCATGACTCGGCGCGGCCGGGTACACAGTTCCGCCTCAACCGCCTCCGCCCGGTCGTCGTCGGTCCCGAACCTGTCATGGCACATTCCGGACAGGCGGGTGACGAGCCTCGCGATGACCCTCCACCATCACTTTCCGCAGGTCTCCTGACCGGTCGGCCGGTCGGCCGGTCGCGAGTGCGTCCGTTCGTAGCCGGGCGCGCGACGGACTTCCCGGGATCGGGATACAGCCCCCGAGGCAGCCACGTCGCACCGATGTCCAAGGCCGGCTCCGCGGGCGAGGCATCGAGGGAGCCCGAGAACGACGAGACCGAACCGCAGTCGGTCGCGCCGGAGCGGCCGACCACGGTCCAGGTCCTGATCGCAGCGGACGGCGACGTCGCCACCGGCTTCGGCTCCGTCCGGGTGGCGGGCCCTGAGGCGGCCTCGGTCACCAGCGGCCCCGACGGCCTCGTGGTGCACCTGTCGGAGCACTGGTGCTGGGCGGCTCTCGACGAGTTCAGCAACGGGATAGTCGTACGGGCGGGCACGACCGCTCTCACGTTGTCCGGTGGATCGACGGGTCTGCTTTCCATCGACGAGGACGGTGCTCACCTCGTGGTCGTGCTCGCCGGTGAGGGCGTCGTCGAACGTGAGGACGAGACGATCCAACTCGGCAGCGGCGCGATGGCATACCTGCCGCGTGAGGGGGAGCCGCAGGTGGATGTCGCCAGCGACGACGAGATCAAGTCCGATCCGCTCGTGGCGAGGAATCTCTGGCTCGACGCCAACTGAGCGCCGCTCCCTCGCTGTCGAGGCAGCGGTAGGTTGCGGCGATGACCTCCGGTCGAGACATCTGGCGCATCCCTGCCGGTCACAGACCCCACCTGGACCGGATCGACACCCGCTCGGAGAAGGGAGCGCCGGGGGACAAGCAGGCGACGAGGGCCTTGCTCGAAGGCCAGGTCGCCGACCTCGCCGAACTCCAGAACAGGCTGTGGGCCGAGCACGAACGGTCCCTGCTCCTCGTCCTCCAGGCGATGGACGCCGGAGGGAAGGACGGTACGGTCCGCAAGGTCTTCAGCGGCGTCAACCCCCAGGGTGTGAAGGTCACCTCCTTCAAGCAGCCGTCCGCCGAGGAGCTTCGCCACGACTTCCTCTGGCGCGTCCACGGTCAGGTGCCGGGCCACGGTGAGATCGGCGTGTTCAACCGTTCGCACTACGAGGACGTGCTCATCGCGCGCGTGGACCGATTGGTCCCGGAGAGGGTCTGGCGTAAGCGCTATGGCCAGATCCGGGAGTTCGAGGAACTGCTCGTCGAAAGCGGAACGACGATCGTCAAGGTCTTCCTGCACATCTCCGAGGACGAGCAGAAGGAACGGTTCCAGGCTCGCCTGGACGACCCGACCAAACGGTGGAAGTTCTCGGCCGCGGACCTCGAGGTGCGTGCCAAGTGGGACCAGTACCGGCACGCCTACGACGACGCCATCGAGCAGACCTCCACCACCTTCGCCCCGTGGTACGTCGTTCCGGCGGACCGGAAGTGGTACCGGGACTGGGCCGTCCTGGAGATCCTTCTCGAGACGTTGCGTGCGATGGACCCTAAGTACCCGGACGAGGAACCCGGACTCGACGACATCGTCATCCGGTGACCAGGCAGCCGGCTCCGGGCTTCCTGTCGGTCGGCGTCAGGCTTCCAGTGGAAGCTCGACGACCATCCGGCATCCCCGCGGATCCCGTTGTTCCGCCCTGATCCGGCCTCCGTGAAGGTCGACGATCCATCGGGCGATCGCGAGGCCGAGGCCCGATCCGCCGGCGTCTCGGGAACGTGAGTCGTCGGTGCGGTAGAAGCGCTCGAACACCCGAGCCATCGCCTCGGGCGGGATCCCGGGACCTTCGTCGAGGACCTCGAGCCGCAAGTGGTGGTCGTACGGCCGGGCCCGGAGGATGATCTCTCCGCCGTCGGGTGTGAAGCGTGCGGCGTTGTCGACGAGGTTCGCGAAGACCTGGTGCAGGCGCTCCGGATCGGCGTAAACGGCTTGCTCGCTCGGGTCGACGTCGACGGTGAAGGTGATCCTCGGTGCCTGCAGGGAACCTTCGTCGGCGACTGCCTCCAGTAGGTCCGCCACCGGGAATCGGATCCTGTGGAGCAGCGTTCCCCCGGACTCCAGGCGGCTCAGGTCGAGCAACTGGGTGACGAGGCGTTGGAGGCGTTCGGTCTGGGCGAGCATCGTGGCGATCAACACCGGGTCGGGTTCGACGACGCCGTCGTCGAGGTTCTCCAGCGTCGCCCGGAGGGCCGAGATGGGTGTCCGCAGCTCGTGAGAGACGTTCGCCACGAGGTCCCGTCGCTGACGGTCGACCTCGGCGATCTCGTCGGCCATGAGGTTGAACGCGACCGCGAGACGTCCGACCTCGTCCTTGGACGTCACCGACACCCGTTCGTCCAGGTCGCCCCGGGCCATGGCTGTCGCGGCACGTTCCATCGAGCGGAGCGGCGACGTCATGCCCCGGCTCATCAACTGGACCATCAGCAGTGCGATCAGGGCGGCGACGCCTGCCCGGAAACCCGCTCGGAAGTTCAGGTAGATGCCGATCTCGTTCACGGCGAGCGTCGTCGCGACGGCCGCGACGATCACGATGCTCAACTTCACCTTTATCGATCGAAGGCGGCGGAGCGGGTTCGTCATCCCGATCAGCTCGGATGTTGTGGGCCGGGGTTGTCCTCGGCCGGCTCCGCTCCGAGCGCGTAGCCGACTCCGTGCACGGTTCGGACGACCCCGTCGCCGAGCTTGCGTCGCAGCGCCCGGACATGGGAGTCGACCGTCCGTGCACCGCTGCCGTCCCTGTAGCCCCAGACGTCGACGAGCAGCCGTTCCCGCGTGAACACGCGGCCCGGACGTTCGGCGAGCGAGACGAGCAGATCGAACTCGGTCGGGGTGAGGTGGACGATCTCTCCGTCGAGACGCACCCTGCGGGCGTCGACGTCGATCTGTATCGACTCGTCTACGGTGATGGTCCGAGCAGGGCGTCCGCCTGCCAGAGCGTCTATCCGGCGGATCAGGGCCTGAACCCTGGCGACGAGTTCGCGCATCGAGAACGGCTTGGTCAGGTAGTCGTCCGCACCGACAGCGAGGCCCACGACGAGGTCGGTCTCGTCGTCCCGTGCGGTGAGCATGAGCACTGGGACGTGTCGGTCCTTCTGGATCTGCCGGCACACCTCGAGGCCGTCGAGGCCCGGCAACATCAGGTCGAGGATCACGAGGTCCGGCTCCCAGCGACGTGCCCGTTCCACGCCGTCGAGCCCGTCGGCGGAGAGCTGTACGTCGAACCCCTCGCTACGAAGCCGGGCCGCGACGGCATCCGCGATCGTCGCTTCGTCCTCCACCACCAGGATCTTGCGTGCCATCACCGCGACCCTAGGAGGCAGTGGGGTCCGTGTCGTCGACACGACTCACGCGAACCGGTCGGTAACCGCTCAACCGTTCGGTTACCCACGGGTCACAAGTTGGTCGGCCGACGTCCCGATCCGTAGCGTTGAAGCCATGTCCGACTACACGGCGCCGCAGCGCGACATTGCCTTCGTTCTCGACCATGTCGTCCCGATCGAGAACCTGCTGAAGTTCGACGCGTACAACCACGTGGACCGGGACTCGGTTCTCGGCGTCCTCGACGAGTTCGGGCGCTTCCTTTCCGAGGTATGGGCCCCGACCAACGTGATCGGCGACGAGACCGGCAGTCACGTCGAAGGCGACGAGGTCGTCCTCGCGCCGGAGCTCGCGGCTGCCTACCGCGCGTACATGGAAGCGGGCTGGGGCGGGGTGGCCTTCGACGAAGCCTACGGCGGTGGAAACTTCCCATGGCTGGTCGGCATCGTCCAACAGGAACTCCTCAACAGCGCGAACATGGCGCTGGCGATGTGTCCCTTGCTGTCGCAGGGGGCGATCGACGCGATCGCCCACCACGGCTCCGAGGAGCAGAAGGAGACCTACCTGAAGCACATGGTCGCGGGGCGCTGGACCGGCACCATGAACCTCACCGAGCC
>JAGQSN010000204.1 GCA_020439555.1 Acidimicrobiales bacterium
GCGATGACCGACGGCTCGTTGAGCACGATCCCCTGCCCCTTGGCGTACACGAGCGTGTTCGCCGTTCCGAGGTCGATGGCCAGGTCCCGTGCCATCAGTTCTCGTGTCCGGGGGGACGGCGCGGGGGGCGCGCCTCGGTCGGTGCGTCCACCCGACGTCCGTGCAGGGGGGTCGCGTCAGGTGACAGCGCCTCCATCTCCCGCCGGAACGAGTCCACGCCGTGTTGCAGCGACGTCGGCTGACGGTTCCTGAGCCAGGCTGCGGTCGCCACCACGGCGACGATGATCGCCGGAACCAGCAGGTAGAGCAGAACGCCCACGTCAGGAGACCGCCGTCACTGCTCGACCGCGGACGTGCAGCGGGTGGCTCCGCTGTGCGGTCGGCGAGGGGGACTGATGGGCCACCTCGTCATCGTAGATGGACGCGCCCCCGCCCGACCCGTGCACTCCCCGTCGCATGGTCGGCAGGACCGTCGGACCAACGATCGCAGTGAGCACTCTGCGGACGTATGCCTCGCCCGCGGACACTCGCGGAGCGCCGCTAGTTACGATCCGCACGATGCCGGCCGACCTCGATCCCGATGACGATCGGCCCGCCACCAGCCAGCCGCTGCCGCCGGCCGACCGCCTCTGGCGTCACCCCTCGGAGCTGACCGGCCCCGGCGCTGCGGGGCCACCGATGAGCCTCCGAGCCGACCGGAGAGGTCGATCCGGTCACACGAGCTGGTTGCGCGGCCTCGCCGTCGGCGCCGCAGCAGCCGGCGTGGTGGTCGCGTTCGGAGCCCTGTGGCTGACCCGCCCGCACGGATCACCCTCGGTCGAACAACACGCAGGTCTCGCGAACTTCGCCATCACGTCGACCACCTTCGCCCGCTCGAACGCCGTGTCACTCCCCCACGACCGCTCCACGCTCGCAACGGGTCTCGTCGCGCCTTCCCTGGTGCTGATCGAGGTGAAGCGGGACGCGAACTGGTCGATGACGACCGGCGTCTGGGTCGACCGCTCGGGCACGTTCGCGGCAGCGGCACCCGCGCTCGCGGGCGCGACCGAGGTGTTCGCCGTCGACATGTCGGGCCAGCGCCAACTCGCCCACGTGATCGGCACGGACCCGACCACCGGTGTGGTTGCGCTCAGGGTCGCCCACACCTCGGGCAGACCACCGTCGGTGGCTCAGCACAGTCTCGGCCGGGGGACGACCGCATCGTTGGTGAGCGTGTCGGACGGGCAGGGCACGGCCCCGGGGACCGAGACGGTGAGCGCCGAGGTGACCGCGGCCGACGAGCGGGCCGAACTCGGCGGGACCGTCTACCACGACGCCATCAGCCTCGAATCAGGGGGCCGGTCCGGTTCGTCGGGCGCTGTGGTCGTCGCGTCCGACGGTTCGATGATCGGGATGGTCCTGGGAACCGACCGCTACGGGGCGGAAGTGGCGGTTCCGGGCGACACCCTGATGGACGTCGCCGTCGACCTGAGCGACGACGGTCGGGTGAGCCGGGCGACGCTCGGCGTCCGTGCGGTCGACGACCCGGCGGGAGCACGCATCGAGACGCTCACACCCGGCGGGGCAGCGGCCGAGGCGGGTCTGCGGACCGGCGATGTGATCACGTCGATCGGCTCTGCGCCCGTCCGCGACGCGAGCGACCTCGTCACCTCCGTCGGCTCTCGTGGGCCCGGAGACTCCGTCTCGGCGACCGTCCGGAGAGGATCCCGGACGATCGTCGTCGCAGTGAAACTCGACTGAGCGGAAGGTTCCGTTCAGCGCCGGCGTCGATGGCGGACGACTGCCACGATGCCGCCCACGACGGCCGCTATCACCCCGGCGCTGACACCCAGCGCGAGCTCCTGGCGACGCTGGGGGCTCACCTTCTCGATCGCGCTCGCCTCGTGACCGGCGACGTATGCCTCTTCGTTGCTGTTCGTCTCGGCCCAACCAGCGGCGACGAGACGATCGTTGGCCACCACCCACGGGTGACGGGCGTACGCGACGACACCGGGCGTCGTCGGGGCCAGGCCCAGACGCCAACGCAGGTCGGCAGCCTTCAGAGCCGCGTTCTCGGGTAGCCGCAGCTTCGGGATCGGGTCGAGGGCCTGCCGTTCGGTCGGGGTGAGCCAACCGGACGGGGCGACGTTCACCGGGCCGTCCAGGCGCTGGGCGAACGCGACGACGACGGCGGCGGCGAGGTCGTCGATGTGCAGGTACTGAGCCGGGGTCTCCTCGCCCGGTGGTAGGCCGCTGACGGCGTCGAGCGCCTCCGCGAGCCAGGACCCGTCCGATCCGACAACGGTCGCGGGGCGGAGACGAGCGACCGTCGTCGACGGGTGACCGGCCGACCACTCGGCGGCCAGTCGTTCGATCTCGGCCATCTGGACCGCGAACGCGAGGTCCGGATGGGGCCGGAGTGGCGCCTCCTCGGTGATCGGCACCGGATTGTTCGGCCACGGCCCGTACACCGTGGCGCTGGACAGGAGCACGACGGTTCCGGCACCGGCCTTCCCGGCGGCGTCGAGCACGCGCCTGGCCATCGTCACGTCGGCTGCGGCCTCGATCTCGGGGCCCTCGAACCGGGGACCGAACGCGGACGCCAGGTGTAGGACGGCGTCGGCTCCTGCGAACGCCTCGTCGAGGTCTGCCGTGACCAGGTCGAGGCGATGTTCCTCCACTCCCCGACCAGTGACGGCGAGCAGGTCGATGCCCACCACCGACGACACGTCGTCGCGGTCCGCGAGGAGGGTCCGCACCTTGCGCCCGAGCGGACCTGCCGCCCCCGTCACAACCACTCGTGCCATCACGCGAGCTTGCCCGAGCATCGCCCGCTCCGTCACATCGTCGGTCACGGCGTGGCGAGGTGTCTCGGCGTGGAGTCGGTCGTACCATGCACCCATGACTTCGGGCAGCAATCCGTTCGAGGGGATGCCGTTCTTCGGCGATCTCCTCAAGATGCTCGGAACGCAGGGCCCGGTGCAGTGGGACGGAGCACGCCAGCTCGCGCTCTCGATCGCCACCGACGGTGGAAGCGAACCGAACGTGGACCCGATGGAGCGGATCCGCTTCGAGCAGCTGGCCCGGGTCGCCGAGCTCCACGTCGCGAAGGCGACCGATCTCCCCACGTCGTCCTCCGGAACTGTCACGATCACCCCCGTCACCCGCGCCCAGTGGGTGATGGCGACGCTCGACGCTTTCAAACCGCTCGTCGAACGGATGGCCGCAGCGCTCCATCCACCGGCACCCACCGGGACCGAAACCCACCCCGCCATCGAGGACGACCCGGGTTCGGATCCGACCGAGGCATGGCTCGGTCAGATCATGGGTCTGTTGTCGCCGATGCTTCTCGGAATGACGACCGGTTCGATGGTCGGCCACCTCGCCACCCGGAACTTCGGGCTCTACGACCTTCCGGTCCCCCGCCCGGTGACCGACGACGTCGCGGTGATCGCCGCGAACATCGACGCGTTCGGCAAGGACTGGTCGATAGACGGTGACGACCTGAGGCTCTGGGTCTGCCTCGACCAGCTCACCCGCCACGCCGTCCTCCGCGTGCCCCACGTGCGAGACCGCATCCAGTCGCTGCTCCTCGACTACGCCGGGGCGTTCGAGTCGGATCCGGACGCGCTGGGCTCGAAGCTCGCGGACCTCGACGTCGACCCGATGGGCGGCGGAGATCCGATGGCCCGCTTCCAGGAACTGATGGGTGACCCGGAGGTCGTGCTCGGAGCGGTCCGCTCACCTCGGCAGAACGAGTTGCTCCCCCAACTCGAAGCGTTGGTCTCGGTGATCGAGGGTTACGTGGATCACGTGATGGACCGGGTCGGCCACGGCTTGATCGGCTCCTACGGCCAGGTCACCGAGTCGATGCACCGCCGCCGCGTGGAGGCCTCCTCCAGCGACCGATTCGTGGAACGACTGCTCGGCCTCGACTTGAACCAGGACCACTTCGACCGCGGTCGGGCGTTCGTCGACGGGGTCATCGAACGGGCCGGTGCTGACGGACTCTCCCGCCTCTGGACCGGTGCCGAGATGCTCCCCACGCCGAACGAGGTCGCCGCGCCCGGTCTCTGGCTCGCCCGTATCGACCTTCCGAATCTGCCCGAGGCCTGACCGCCGACATCAGTGGTCGGGGCGTGTCGGATCCTCAGGGCTCCACGGGAACGGGTTGCGCACCGAGTCGTCCAGGTCGGCGAGGAAGGCCCTCCGGGGCTCGATCCCCTCCGCCGGCGCATCCCAGGGGAATTCGCTCTCGTCGTCGGGCACCCACGCCACCGGTGAGGAGGCCGCCGGTTCCGGGTCGAGGGAGTCCGCCCAGACGGGCTTGGCCCATCGTTCGGGATCGTCACCGAACGCGTCGTCCGCGTAGGAGTCCAGGTCACCGTCGTCATCGAGGTCGTCGACGGGATCGTCGCGATCCTGGTCGTAGACGGCGCCGTCCCCGACCCGGCCGGATTCACCGTCCTCCCACTCGTATCCGCTGCTCCCGTCGGGTCCGGGCACCTTGCGGAGCCGGCGCAACGCCCGTTTCGGTGCCCGAGCGATCCGGTCCTTGACTTCCGCCGACACCTCGGACACCCGTTCCTCGATCTCGGCCGCGCGTGCCGTGGCGGCGGAGCGGCTGGCGCCGGTGCGGTGGGCGTAGCTCATCCGTGCGAGCGAGTAGGAGCCGAGGGCGATCACGGCCACGAACAGCACGACGAAGAAGCCGGTGTCAGCGTCGAGGTCGAAGGCGACCGGTACGAGGGCTCCGAACACCCACATGACCTGGAATCGGGTTTCGAACCGAGCGAAGGCCCGACCCCGGTTGGCGTCGGGGGCGTCGCGTTGGAGGATCGAGTCGAAGGCGAGCTTCCCGCATCCACCCGCGAACCCGACCGCGGAACCGAGCACCGACGCGCCGACCCAGCCGCCCAGGAAGACCGACAGGATCCCACCCCCGACGATGAGCGACAGGGCGCCGGTCAGGAGGTTCTCCTCGGAGGTGTGTTCGCGTATGCGGGGTCCGCTCGCCGTCCCCGCCAGTTGGCTCACGAGGCTGCACGCCCCGACGACGCCGAACTGCCACGTCGCCCTCCCGCCGCCCTGGAAGTCGAACGCGATGAGCAGGGTCAGGAAGCCGACACAGCCTCGGATGAGGCCCATGGCCGAACCGGCCATGACGATCGTCGCACCCCGAAGTTCGATTCGCTCCGTCTCGTCCGCCTTCTCCTCCGCGACGCGGACCGGCTTGATCTTCCAGGAGATGATCGCGGCCGCCACGTAGACGCACATGGCCAGGTAGAGGGACCATTGAGGACCTGCGAACGGCAGCTTGATGAGGATCGCCGCCGGTACGACGCCGACGAACCCCGCGATGCCCGAGGTCAGGGCCAGCTTGGAGTTCGCCTTCACGAGTTCTGCGTCGTCGCGAACCACGGTCGGTACGAGAGCGCTGCGGGCGACGGCGTAGGACTTCTGGCAGACGAGCAGGAACAGCGCGTAGAGGAAGAACGACAGGCTCTCGCCGTTCACCGATCCCGCCATGAGCCACGCCGTGCCGGCACGCAACGCGAGCGAGGCGATCACCATCAGTCGGTGACCGCCCTTCATCCGGTCGATGAGCGGCCCGATCAACGGGGACAGGACCGCGAACGGCAACATCGTGATGACGAGGTACCGCAGCACCGGAACCCGGGCTTCACCCGCCGGCATGCTGAAGAAGAGCGACCCGGCCAGGGAAGCGGCGACCATCGCGTCCGCCATCGCGTTGACGGCGTGGGTCCGGGCCAGACGGGCGAACGGCGAGATGACGAAGGCTCTGGCGCCTTCCGGGGTACGAGGATTCGACCTCGTCTCTTCGCCCGACTCTCTCACCCGCCCCATGCTACGAACCCGTCACGGAACCGAACTCACGGGCGTCCGAAGCGGGTCGACGGGCGCTGCGAGCCGACTTCAGGGCTTCTTCCGTGAGGGCCCTGACGCGCCTTCCAGCAACTCCAGCAGTCGGGTGGTCGTCGACCAGTTGCGGATCGTCATCAGCTTGTACTCGGGCTTCGATACGAGCTTGCTCATCTTGCTCCTCGCCCTCTCGGCGCTCAGCCGGGCGAAGTAGACGACGCCCTCTCCCGCCCAGGCCTGGTCGACGCCCTCGCGCACCTCGAGATCGACATCACCTGCTCGGACGTGAGCGGCGACTTGAGGAAGACGGCATCGGAGTGGAACTTCTCCGGGTTCTCCCCGAATCCCTCGGGCGCTTGTTCGATCGTCGATCGCATCTGCGCGACCGTCCGGATCACCACCGGCACCTCCAGCCCGAAGCTCGTCCCGATGAGTTCGGCGATCGCCGTCTCGCCCTCCGCCGCGGTCATCGCCGGCGGGAGATCGAACAGGACGTTGCCCGAAGCGATGTAGGTCTCCACATCTCCGAAGCGCGGGGCCATCGCAGCGCGCAGATCCGCCATCGGCAGCTTGTTCTTCCCGCCGACGTTCACCCCGCGCAACAGAGCGACGCACCTGGAAGCGGACATGGAAACCGAGTCTGCACGATCAGCGACGAGTTCGACGCGTGGCAACGACTTCAACCCGCCGGGTCGTCTCCAGGCTTGGGGGCTTTCGGGCGTTCGTACTTGTAGCCGAGGCCTCTGATCGTGACGATCCGCGACGGCGAGGACGGGTCCTCCTCCACCTTCGCCCGCAGCCGCTTGATGTGCACGTCGAGGGTCTTGGTGTCACCGACGTAGTCGTGGCCCCACACGCGGTCGATGAGTGTGTCCCGCGGCAGGACCCGACCGGCGTTCGCGAGCAGCAGTGCGAGCAGTTCGAACTCCTTCAGGGGCAACGACACGTCCTCGCCGCGGATCAGGACCTCGTGGCGTTCGGGATCGAGTGACACGTCACCGACAGTCAGAACCTCGCCCGTCACGTCGTCGCCGACCGGTTCGGCGTCGTGTGCACGGCGCAGGACCGCCCTGATACGGGCCACGAGCTCCCTCACCCGGTACGGCTTGGCGACGTAGTCGTCGGCGCCGACCTCCAGGCCGACGACCGTGTCGATCTCCGAGGCTTTCGCTGTGACCATGATGATCGGGACCTTGGAGGTCTTGCGGATCTCCCGACACACGTCGATCCCTGACACCTTCGGGAGCATCACGTCCAGGAGGACGAGGTCCGGGGCGACGGCCGAGAAGAGCATCAACGCCTGGGCCCCGTCGCGTGCGACCTGGACCCGGAAGCCCTCCCGGCCCAGTCCGGCCGTCAGCGCTTCCACGAAGCTCTCCTCGTCCTCGACGACGAGAACGGTGGTGGTGGGCGCGTTCATGTGGTTCTCCGGCGGACGTTCATGGACGGTCCACGTCGATCGGTTCGGGAGAGACGAGCGGAACCCGGAACGTGAACGTCGAGCCCTCGCCCTCCCGGGAGCGGACGGTGATCTCGCCATGGTGGTTGGCGACCACGTGACGAACGATCGACAGGCCGAGTCCCGTTCCGCCGGTCTCGCGGCTGCGGGCCCGGTCGACCCGGTAGAAGCGCTCGAAGATCCGCTCGAGGTCCCGAGCGGGGATGCCCACTCCCGTGTCCGAGACGACGATCGACACCCAACCGGTGTAGTCCCGTGTGGCCGACACTCGGACCTCGCCACCGGCGTCGGTGTACTTGACGGCGTTGTCGCAGAGGTTCGCCACCGCCGAGACGAGTTGGGCCCGGTCCCCGATCACGAACAAGGACGGGTCGACCGGCTCCACGAGCACATCGACCTCCGCCATGGCGGCGGCCGCTCGGGTGCGGTCCACAGCCCCGTCCACGACCTCGGCCACGGCGACGAGTTCGAGGTCCGTGGGCTCGTCGGATTCGATGCGACTGAGTTGCATCAGGTCGTCGATCGTGCTGGCGACCCGGAATGCCTCCTGTTGCATCCGCTCGGCGAGCCGCGCTGTGACGGCGGGGTCGTCCTCGGCGACGATCGTCTCGGCGAGGACACCGAGCGCTCCGATCGGGGTCTTGAGCTCATGACTGATGTTGGCGACGAAGTCACGGCGAACCGCGTCGAGGCGTTGACGTTCGGACACGTCGTCGAGGATGAGGAAGGCGCCGACCACCGTCGGCTCGCCGGCTTCGTCGTCGACCCGGAGTGGTCCCGCACGCAGTTCGATCGCGCGACGGGGTGGGCCGAAGAGGTCGATCGTCCGAGTGCCGCGCTTCCCCAGCCCGGCCGCTGCGAGCATCTCACCGATGGCCTGCTCGACCAGTGCCTCGCCGTGCCGAGCGTCGACGAAACCCGACGCCGCCCGGTTCCTGAACGCGATCGTGCCGGTCACGTCCGCCAGGACGATCCCTTGCGGGATCAGATCGAACGCCCGGGTCAGGCGACTCGCCGCCGCGGTCTCCGCGGCATGATCGGCCAGGTGACGTTCGACCGACGAGGCCAGCCGGTCGACGGCTTCGCCGACCGTCGGGGACGACGTGCGGATGACGGGGCCGTCGACCCGCGCACGGATGCGGTCGAGCCGGTTCCGCAGTGCACGCGATCCGAACACGGTCAACCCCTCGGGGGTTCGTCTCTGCTGCTCCGCCTCGCAGCGACCCGGGCGGCCCCGGTGTGCTCGGGGAGCCATCCGGTCACCATGTATCGGACCCGCTCACCGATGTTCACGGCATGGTCTCCGATCCGCTCGTAGTAGCGACCGACGAGCGCCAACTGGATCGCGACCTGCACGGAGATGTCCCCGTCGTGGTTCGCCCGGAAGATCTCCTGGATGTAGTCACGGTGGAGGCTGTCGAGGCGGTCGTCGAGGTCGTCGATCGCTGCGGCGAGCGCCGCGTCGCCGTCGATGTAGGAGTCCATCGCGACACGGAACAGGGTCGTCGCCTCCTCCCCCATCTGACCGATGAGACCACGGAGGCGAGCCGGGATCTCGTTGCCGAGGATGCGCCGAGCGGACTTCGCGATGTTCACCACGAGGTCGCCCGAACGTTCGATCTCGGCGATCATGCGAACCGCCGTGACGATGCTGCGCAGGTCGCTCGCCATCGGCTGCTGAAGGGCCAGCACCTGGTAACAGGTCTCCTCCAGTTCGACCGCCTTGGCGTCGAGCGGATCGTCACCGTCGACGATCGCCTGGGCCTCGGCGAGGTCCTGGGACAGGAGGGTCTCGGTCGCCCGCGGGATTCCCTCGGTGACGAGCGCCGCCATGTGGACCATCTCCTGGCGGATCTCCTCCAGCGTGTGGTGGAAGCCGCGTCGGACGTCGAGAGGGAGATCCGCGTCGGTCATCGCTACATCCTGGCCCGTCAACCGAACCGTCCGGTGACGTAGTTCTCCGTCCGGATGTCGGACGGGTTCGAGAACATCTTCTGCGTGGAGTCGTACTCGACGAGGACACCCGTCCGCGTGTCGGACTCCTCGCTCACCTCGGTTGTGAAGAAAGCGCACCTGTCACTGACCCGCGCGGCCTGCTGCATGTTGTGGGTCACGATGATGATCGTGTACCGGTCCTTGATGTCCTCCATCAGGTCCTCGATACGACCGGTGGCTATCGGGTCGAGCGCCGAGCACGGTTCGTCCATCAGCAGAACCTCGGGATCGACGGCCACCGCCCTCGCGATGCAGAGGCGCTGTTGCTGGCCACCGGACAGTCCGAGTGCCGACTTGTTGAGACGGTCCTTCACCTCGTCCCAGAGTGCCGCCTGACGGAGCGAACGCTCCACGATCTCGGCGAGTTCGGCCTTGTTCCTGGTGCCGGCGATCCGCGGTCCGTATGCGACGTTGTCGAAGATCGACTTCGGGAACGGGTTCGGCTTCTGGAACACCATGCC
>JAGQSN010000205.1:0-6646 GCA_020439555.1 Acidimicrobiales bacterium
GACCAGGGCTACAGCAGCTACGACACGAGCTTCGTCGAGCCATCGCGGTTCGCCGACGACACGAGCCTCATCTCCGACAACGACATGACCGACTACCTCTAGGTGCCGGCCGCGGTGCCGCCGAGACCCGGCGGGTCTGCGATATCAGCGCGAAGCTGAGGCGATGGTCCGCACTCAGGCGAACTCGGAGCCGACGACCGAGCGTCCGGACATGGAGGACTACGGCGTTCCTTCGGACCTGGAAGGCACGCTTCCCTGGCACTGGGCGAGCGAACGCCTGGTGCGTAACAGGAACTATTGGGTGGTCACAGCGGACCGGTCCGGGCGACCGCATTCGATGCCGGTCTGGGGAGTCTGGCGTCCGGACGTCAACGACTTCTGGTTCTCCTGTTCACCGAAGTCCCGGAAGGCTCGAAACGTCGCCCAGAACCCTGCCTACGTGGTCACGGTCGACGACACGGTGGAGTGCGTCTCGGTCGAGGGCAGGGCTCGCATCGTCGACGTCGACACCGAGGCGACCGACCTGGACGACGTCGTCTCCAGCTACCTGTCGAAGTACTGGGAGGACCCGACCGAACACGCGGAGATGGAAGCGTTCCTCCGCAGCCACACGGTCATCGCCGTGACCCCGGAGCGAGCGTTCGGGGTCATCGAGCGTGCGGATGAGTTCTCCGAACGAGCCACCCGATGGAGTTGGTGAATAACCCCTTCCGCTCAGTCGAGGACTGCCTGAAGCTCCGTGGGCTCGAGAGTGACGGTGCTCGTTCGAGCGACCGGATCCAGGATTCCCGAAGCGCCGGTGCTGCTCTGCCACGCGAGCGTCCAGGTCACGGTTGCCGTGACCGTCGCCGTGCCGGGCCAGTCGAAGGTGTGCGAGCAGTCCGATCGATCCCACGGCTGATGTAGGGCAGGATCGTAGGGAGTGCCCGTACCTCGACAGGTCAGCGATGTTGTTCGGGTGACACCGGTCCGTCGGGATGTCGGCTCCACGATCGAGAGGTCGAGTCTGGAGGGTGTCGCGGTAACGGTGACGGTGACGCCCGGAACGGAAGCCGAGCGCGTCTGGGTGTGGCTGTTGGTCGTCCAGAACCAGACAGGCAGACCGACGGGCTGGGTACTGCCCTGCGGCGGGGAGGTGGCGATCTCCGGTTCCGGAAGGGTCAGGATCCGCTCGGCCTCGATGATGAGACCCGGGGTCGGGTCGACCGGTGAACCGGGACGGTTCAGCCAGGCCGCGGGTCCGGTGCCGTCGGCTCGGTCGCAGACCGTGTACGTCGTGACGCCGGTGTAGTTGGAAGGCGGAAGATCGGCGAGTTCCTGGAGTTCGTCGAACTGTGGTCCGACGATGCCGAACGGCCGGAGCGGGGCGACGATGGCCAGGACGTCAGGGATGTAGCCGACGTCTGCCTGGAAGCAGTTAGTCCAAGGAGAAGGGGCCGCCGGCCCCGACCCACTTCCCCCATCCGATGCTGGTGTACCGGTGGAAACGGTGATGACAGCACCATCGTCAGTCGAATGCGCCGGCGGTTCGGTTTCGTAGTCGCTATCTGCTGCCGCAGGACTCGAAGCCACCCAGGTGGCGGCCAGGAGCAGGACCACGAGAACGAGCGGCCGATTACTCAACCGCACGTCGTCATCCCTTCAAACTTGCCGAGCCAATCTCCGCTCGAAATCCGCCAGTCACCGTGATCAAGAACTAGGTGGAAACGCTGGCGCGCACTCGAAACGTCATCGTCAAGGACCTGGCCGTCCGACTCTCGCACGATGGCTGTGTCGTCGGTCGTGCAAGTGGTGACACGGGCTGTACGCCCATTGACCTCAACCTCTTCGACCACGGACTTGGGCAGACCATTAGACCCATGGCGGGCTGCCTTGCCCTCACTCGCGTAGCGACGCATTAAGTCACGCACATTGGCGAGACTCTCACCGGTCCTGTGGATTCTCAGCCGGGGATCATCGGGGTCGGGGTGAACCATGGCCTCGTAGAACGCCCTGGTGGCCGCCTGTTGTGCAGCCACAACATCGGCCTTCACGTCCTCGAGGGTGGTGGTTGAGGTCGTGGACCGCGTCGTCGAGGTGACCGGCGAGGTGCCCAGGGTGGCTGTCGGGCTGTCGGCCTTCTTGTCGTTCGAACAAGCGGCCGCGCCGACGACGAGGCCGAGGAGGATCACCGTGGCGGTGATGCTCCTCAACGACGCCGACGGACCGTGGGGGTGATGGTCCATGCGTCGCAACCTACCCACGTCGCCGGATCGCAAACAAGATCTTTCATGTCATGTCATGACTTGCCAATCGAGATGGCAACCACTGCGGCCTGGCGGATACGCGACTACGACGCGAGCACAGGTACTCGGGGAATTTTCGGGCAGATCATTGCAGATCGAACATATGTTCGCTAGAGTCGACCGCATGGCACCGGACTCCCCCAACCGTGGGGCCGTGCTCGACCGGCTCTCGGCCGTCGACCCGGCCGAACTGACCCCGTCGCAAAGACGTGACGCCGTGAGATGTCTCGCGCGTCTCTCAGCCGCGGCCGACGCTTTGTTGTGTCGGTTTGTCGGTGCCGTCGATGTCAGCGGTGATCACGTCCATGACGGTGCGCGAAGCGCAGCTGCCTGGACGGCGGCGGCGAGCGGGATGGACAGGCGCCGGTGCGGCGCCATCACCACCACGGCCAGGAGGGTGAGCCGGTATCTGCCTGTTGGAGTCGCTTGGCGCCGCGGCCTGCTGTCCAGTGACAAGGTTCGGGCGTTGCTCCAAGCGGCTGATGGCGTCGAGGAACAGATGGAGCGCGATGCAGCGGATCTTGTTCGCGCGATCGTCCCGCTCACTTTCCAGCAGGCTCGGCTCGTCCTGAACCGTTGGCGGGAGTCGGCCTTGAGTGAGCTCGACTGTTCACCGGACGATCCCGCACCAGACGACCCGAAGCTCAACGAGCTCTCGATAACCGACGGCTTCGATGGAACTCGCAACCTCACCGGCACCTTCGCCGGAATCGTCGGCACCGAACTGGCGTCCCTGATCGCTGGGGAGATCGACTCGGCATTCCGGACCGGCCGCTACAACGCCGAGGACGGGCTCACGGCCCGACAGCGCAACGCCGATGGCCTTCTCAACCTGTGTCGCCGCGGCTCCACCGGCAACACCGAGGCGGGAGAACCGAGACGAGCGGTAACGATCCTCGTCGACCTGAACCGCCTCCTCGGCCTGAGGGCGACCGACACCGCCGAACTGCTCGCCTGGCCCTGCGAAACCTCCGACGGTACCCGCGTGCCGCTCGCGCAAGTGCTCGACGTGATGGGCGACGCCACGATCAACACAGTTCTCGGCCACTACGGAATCGACGGTCGCTTCCACCCAGCCGGCGAGATCACCACTGCCCGTCATGCCAATACGAGCCAACGCCGCCACCTCAGAGTCCGGGACCAGCAGTGCGCTTGGCCCGGCTGCGAGGCGGCCGCGTCATGGTGCCAAGCCCACCACGAGCCACCTTTCGAACGATCGCACTCGACGACGACCAGTCACCTGGTCCTGCTGTGCCGTCATCACCACACTCTCCGCCACCGCGATGGCTTCGAGTTCACTCTCGGACCCGACGGAACCCTCGAAGTAACCCGGCCCGACGGAACGACGATCCCGACCACCGCCGTCGGCCGACTCACCCCTTCCGACGACGAGCGGCTGGATCGTTTCGAGGGCAGCCAGTCGCATGCCCTCGAAGAGGACACGGACGCGAGTTGTACAGACCTCGAAGAGCGAAGGGAAGCCCGGCGCCTCCGTCTCATCGCCCGACGACGTCTGTACGCCCTGACGATCCCGTCGTCAGACACCGGCCCCGACGTCGACCCCGATCGGGGCACGGACCCGTTCCGGTGGTTCGACAGCGCATAGCCCCGCTCACCGATTCCGATGGATTCCGCCATGCCAATCTTCGGGGCCGTGTAGACGGCGGTAGCTTCACGCCGGTGGAGAGCGAGCGTCGAGTGGACCCCTTGACGGGTGTCGTGGTCCAGGTGACGCGCAGTCGACAGGACCGGCCGAACCGGCCGACGACGAGCTGTCCGTTTTGCGTGGGCGGTGTCGAGGCCCCGGAACCGTACGACGTCCACTGGTTTCCCAACCGGTGGCCGTCGATGCCCGACGACCGATGCGAGGTCGTGCTGTATCACCCCGACCACAACGCTCGACTCTCCCGCTTGCCGCTCACACACGTGCGAAAGGTCGTCGACCTTTGGGCCGAACGGTCCACTGGGCTGGGAGCGCGTGACGACGTGAACTACGTCCTGGTGTTCGAGAACCACGGAGCCGAAGTGGGAGCGACCATCGCCCACCCGCACGGCCAGATCTACGCCTACCCCGACGTGCCGGCCGCTCCGGCCCACCAGTTCGCTCGCCTCACCGCTGGTCACCAACTGCTCGAGGAATCCGAGGAGCTGACCATCGTGGAGCGTGACGGCTGGCGTGCGTGGGTCCCGTCGGCACCGATCCACCCGTACGGGCTGAGGATCGCACCGCTGGCGGTTCGCCCGGATCTCCCATCGCTCGATGATCAGGAACGCGACGGGATGGCATCGGTCATGTCCGAAGCTCTGGCCCGGCTGGAAGGGGTCTTCGACCCACCGATGCCGTACATGTTCTGGATCCATCAGCGTCCTTTCGACGGTGACTCCTGGCCCGGCGCACACATGCACGTCGAGGTCGTCGGCCCTCACCGCTCCCCGGGCGTGATGCGTTACGTCGCAGCGGCCGAGTTGGGGTCGGGCCAGTACCTCAACCCGGTCGTGCCCGAGGACGCGGCCGAACGCCTTCGGGCCGTGAAGCTGGGCGACGCCGGATGACCGAGCCCCACCAGGTCGCAGCGACCAGTCCCGGTCGGGTGAACCTGATCGGCGACCACACCGACGTCGCCGACGGTCTCGTCCTGCCCATGGCGATCGATCTGGCGACGACCGTGACCGGAACCCGGGGCGGACAGTTCGTCGAGGTCACCTCTGCCGACGAGCCGGACATCGTCCGGATCGACATCGACGCGGCGGACCCGTTGGCGGCTTCGAGCGGGTGGGGTCGGTACGTGGCCGCTGTGGTGGCCGAGGTTCGACCGTCGACGGGTTTCCGCGGCACGGTCGGCACCACCCTGCCCGTCGGGGCCGGCCTGTCGTCGAGCGCAGCCCTGGAGGTTTCGGTGGCTCTGGCCCTCGGCTTCGACGGCACTCCCCTCGAACTGGCCGAACTGTGCCGCCGAGCCGAGCACCGTGCTTCGGGCGTGCCGTGCGGGATCATGGACCAGCTCGCTGTCTCAGCAGGCGTCGCGGGCCACGCGTTGCTGATCGATTGCGCCACCCGCTCGATCGAACCGGTACCGGTGCCCAACGGTGTCGAGATCAGGGTCATCCACTCCGGCCAGAAGCGACGCCTCGCCGAGTCCGGGTACGCGACCCGAACAGCGGAGGTGCGAGAGGCCGAGGAGCGGATCGGGCCGCTGCGCGAGATCGCTGATCCGGCAGCGGTCGCCGACCTGGAGGAGCCCTTGCGTCGTCGGGCGCGTCACGTCATCACGGAGAACGCACGCGTCATCGAGTTCGCCGCTGCTCTACGACGCGGAGACCTGGCAGTTGCGGGCGAGGCGATGAAGGCGAGCCACCGGTCCCTACGGGACGACTACGAGGTCTCCACCGATGTCCTGGACTCACTGGTGGAGCGGCTGAACGGAACCCCCGGTGTCCACGGCGCCCGTCTCACCGGTGCAGGCTTCGGCGGCTGCGTCGTCGCCCTCGCCGAACCGGGTGCTCTCACGGAGGGCTGGCTCGTTCGGCCGTCGTCGGGGGCTTCGGTCAGCCGTTGAGCAACGCACGCCGAACGACGCGGTGGAGCCGCTCGACGGCCTTCGGTGTCCGGACGCCCCACCAGAAGAGGTCGCGACCGTCGATGCGGCGCACCGGCGCGAGCGACCGGAGATCGTCGAGGTGCTCGTCCTTGAAGTCGTAGGGCTCCGAAGGCACCAGGACGAGATCCGGTGCCTCGGCGGCGACCCGGTCGAGGTCCACCTCCGGGTACCTTCCGGCCGACCCCTCCCCCGCGGTCCAGCCCTCCGCGACGTTCGACACTCCTATCGCGTCGAGGAGCGACGTGCCATAGGTGCCGCCCGTGATCGTCATCCAGGGTCGACGCCAGATCGGCACGAAGGCACGCACGCCGATCGGTTCGGGGTAGACGACCGGCCCGCCGAGGTCTCCGGAACCGGGAGCTGCACCCACAGCGGAGGCCAGATCACGCAACGACGGCGCGACTTCGGCGACGGTCGCCGGCGAGCAGACGTGAACCGGTATGTCCACGGCGCGTAGCGCCTCGGCGTCGACCTCCCGGTTCTCCTCGTGACACATCACGACGACGTCCGGTGATAGGTCGACGATGTCGAGGACCCTCGGGTTCTTCGTCCCGCCGACGGAGCGGATGTCGGGCTGCTCGCAGTAGAGGGTGCAGGCGACGGGCGGGCAACCCCAAGCCACCAACGTCTCGGTGGCCGATGGGACGAGGCTGACGACCCGCACAGGCGTCACATCCGGTCGAGAAGCTCGGCCTTCTTGCGTTGGAACTCGGCGTCGCTGAGGACCCCGCGCTGGTGGAGCTCGGAGAGCTTCTCGATCTG
>JAGQSN010000205.1:6716-12325 GCA_020439555.1 Acidimicrobiales bacterium
GCCTCCATCTGCACGTAGATCTCCTTCTGGACGACGGACGGCTTACGAACGTCGTTGAAGGTCTCCGTACCGCGTTCACCCGCCGACTCGATGGCGAGGTCCCCCGAACCGATGATCCGCTCGAACACACCCTGCTGGAAGAACACCGTGTTGATCCGCTCCAACGGGATCTCGACGCCTGACTTCGTCAGCACCCCGCGCCGGGACACGATGCGGTCGCTCGTCAACACGAACATGGTGCTGGTCCAGACGAGGTACTCCCACACGAGGAAGAGCAACGTCCCCAGCACCAGAACCGCGCAAAGGATGCTGACGACGTCGCCCACAGTTCCCGAGGGGTCCCATACCACCAGGGAGAGGATCGTCAGGATCAGGGAACCGACGAAGCACACGACCGGCTTGGCGAGGAAGAACCAGTGAGGGCGCAGGTCCAGGACCAGTTCTTCCTTGTCGTTGAGGAGGTTCCGGGGGAAGGCCACGAGCGAAGCTTACGGCTGGGGATCGAGGCGTTCCGGGACCTCCGCTCGCCGGGACGTCGTACGCTCGCGGCGGTGGACGCGCAGCGGATCCTCGACGGGCTCGACCCGGCGCAGCGACGTGCGGTGACCGAGACGACGCATCCCCTGGCGATCCTCGCGGGAGCCGGGTCGGGCAAGACGCGGGTGTTGACGCGTCGGATCGCCTACCGGTGCGCGACCGGCGACGCGGATCCGCGACATGTGCTGGCCGTGACCTTCACGCGCAAGGCCGCGGCAGAACTCGACTCGCGCCTTCGTGCTTTCGGGCTACGCGACCTGCCGACCGCCGGCACCTTCCACGCGCTCGCGTTGGCTCAACTCCGCCCGATCTGGCAGGCCCGGTCCGGCGGGATGCCGACGGTCCTGTCGCGCAAGGGTCGCCTGCTCGGCAACGTGTTGGGCAACACCCGCAGGATGTCGCCGGCAGACCTGGCGAGCGAGATCGAATGGGCCCGCGCCCGGCTCGTCACGCCCGACCACTACGCGGATGCGGTGGCGAGACACGGTCGTCCCGTTCCGGTCGACCCCGAACGAATCGCTGACTGGTACCGCCGATACCAACAGGAAAAGCGGCGACGGGGCGTCGTCGACTTCGACGACATGCTCTCCGAGGCAGCCGACGTGATCGAACGAAACCCGACCGTCGCGTCCGCACAGAGGTGGCGGTTCCGTCACCTTTTCGTCGACGAGTACCAGGACGTGAACCCGCTCCAGGAGCGGTTGCTCCGGGCGTGGCTGGGCGACCGACCCGACCTGTGCGTGGTCGGCGACCCGAACCAGGCGATCTACGGGTGGAACGGGGCTGATGCCGATCTGCTGCGTCGGTTCCAGGTCCATCACCCCGGAGCGGCGGTAGTGGAGCTGACCGACTCGTACCGGTCGAGTCCGCAGATCCTCGCCGCGGCAGCCAGGGTCCTCGACGACCCGCGGACGCTCGCTGCTGTGAGCCATCGCCCGGATGGTCCGGTTCCCTCGATCGTCGGCTACCGATCGGACCTCGATGAGGCGAATGGTGTCGCACGTGCCGTGAGGGACAACCACCGCCCGGGTGGCGCCTGGTCGCGCCAGGCGGTACTCGTGCGCACCAACGCGCAGGCCGCTCTGCTCGAGACCGCGCTACGGCGCGCTTCGATCCCATACAGGATGAAGGGAAACCGGAAGTTCCTGGACGAACCGGATGTCCGCGACCTTCTCGATCGACTGACGAGGCTGCGCGAACCACTGTCGACCACGATCGCGGACCTCCGGACGTCGGTGGACCTGCAACGGGAGGCGGCCCTCGCGGATCTGACGGGTCCTGGCGCCGACACTTCGGAACCACCGACACAGGAACTGCTCGAATCGTTGCACGACACGGCAGTGGGCCGGCGTCTCGCAGCATTCGACGAGGTGATCCGGCTCGGCGAGGAGGCACTCGCGACCGATCCGGGAATCGACTCCTCCGCCTTCCCCGACTGGCTTCGAACCGTGCTGCTCGACGACGACCCGACGACAGCCGACGCTGTCACCATCGCCTCGTTCCACGCCGCCAAGGGCCTCGAATGGGAGGTCGTCCACCTAGCTGGGCTCGAGGACGGCTTCGTTCCGATCAGCCACGCACGAACACCGGAGGCTCAGGACGAAGAGGTGCGCCTCCTGTACGTCGCCGTGACCCGCGCCGCGTCCGTGCTCCGATGCAGTTGGGCCGCGACACGAACGTTCGGGGAAGCGGCGGTGACGCGCAAGCCATCGCCGTTCCTCGCGAGGATCGGAGCGGCCACTCGTCAGGAGACCACGAGGGCGCAGCCGGCCCTCGACGCGGCCACTCGGGTGGACAGCTCTCGCTCGGCGCTGCGTCGCGACCCTGCAGTCGCCGCAGCCGCCGAGGATGCCGCCCGGGTGCGGGCGGTGGAGGAGGCGATCAGGCGCTGGCGGGATGAGCAGGCACGCAAGGCTCGGGTCCGGCCTTCGGTGGTTCTCGCCGATCGTGCGGTGAGCGAGATCGCGAAGGCGCTTCCGGCCGACCTCGACACGCTGGGGCGTGTCGCTGGGATGGGTCCGGTCGCGCGGGAGCGCCACGGGAGGACGATCCTCGCGATCGTCGATGGTGCCGTAGCGTCCACCGGTTGATCGGCCACCCGTTCCGCACCTGATCACGTCACGTCACCGTCGAGTGTGCTCGACTTGTCGGCGCTCGCCGGAATGGGAGGTTCCATGCGCTTCGAGATCACCCAGGAGTACGTGTCCGACTCGGACTCCGTCGAGCAGGCATACGCGGGCGAGGACCTGTACCCGACTCTCGTGGGGCTTCCGAAACTGGGGGGCATCCAGGTTCTCGAACGAGTCGAGTCCGGTGCGACTGTCAACCTTCGGATCAGGTTCCGATTCACCGGGCACTTGGCAGGTGCGGTGACCGCCGTGGTCGATCCGGACAAGCTCACGTGGGTGCAGGAGACCCGCCACGAGATCGGGTCAGGACATGCATCGTTCGTGTTGCGTCCCGACCACTACCCCGATCGGCTCCGGGCGAGCGGATCGTTCCAGATCGAAGCGAACTCGCACGGCTGCCGCAGGGTCGTCGCCGGGGAGATCAAGGTTCGGGCACCGTTGTTCGCCGGCCGGGTGGAGGAGGCGATCGTCTCGGGTCTGCGCGAGTACCTCGAGGCGGAAGCGCCGGCGGTCGACGCCTGGTTGATCGACTGAGAACGTTGGGCCGACGGCGATCGCCCTCAGGCGTCGCCTTCCTTGCGCGCCGCCCGCTCCTCGAGCATGGAGAGAAACTTGCCGGCCTGTAGGGAGATGAAGGTGCCCTTCGCTGTCGCGGTCAGCCTGTCCTCGACGTGGCAGGTGCCTTCGACGAAGATCTTCCGTCGTTCCACACCGACCAGGCGTGCCTCGAAGCGGAGCGGTACCGCGATCGGGGTCGGGGACTCGTAGCGGATCGCCAACGTCCCGGTCATTCCCGGTGCACCTGACAACGACTGCGCCGCGCCCAGGATCTCGTCGAACGCGGCCGCGACGTATCCGCCGTGGACGCAACCCGGTGGTCCCTCGTACGCGTGGCTGAACACAGCGTGGCCGACCACCCTGTCGTCGTGGGGTTCGAGGGTGATCGGCGGTGCGAGCGGGTTGGCGATGCCGATCATCGGGCTGTGATCGAACACCGGCTCGAACGTGGCACCGGCGTTCGCTGCCTCGCTGAAGCCGTAGAACGTTCCGCAGCGGTAGCCGGCGAACCGGTCGGCTGCGGATCGAAGGTCGGCGACGGCGGCGAGGATCACGTCGTCGGGTGCGTCGGTCGCGACCAGCCTGTCGATCAGATCGCGTGTGGCATCAGCCAGATCCGCGAGAGCCTGACGTCTAGGCGACAGGTCCTTCTGCGCGATCGCTGACCGCAGACGCTTGGTGACCATGGCGAGGCGGTCCGGGTCCACGTCGGACATCCTGGGCAGGACGTCCTCCCACGTCGCCTCAGTCGCCTGGGTCGGTTCGGTCGATTCGGACATGTGATGCTCCGTGGATCGGGTCCGGTGCCGTCTTCGCGGCCGGCGGACTCAGTCGGCCAGGTCGATCAGGACCGGCGCGTGGTCGGACGGTTGTTGTCCCTTGCGGGCGTTACGGTCGATCGTGGCGAATGTGAGGCGGTCGACTACCGGCCTGGTCGCCATCAGAAGGTCGATCCGCATGCCTTCCTTCTTGTGGAAGCTGCCGCCGCGGTAGTCCCACCAGGAGTAGAGGCCGGCCTCGGGTTGGAGGACCCGGAACGAATCGGTGAGCCCCCAGGCCTGCATCGCGGCGAGGGCGTCGCGCTCGGGTGCGCTCACGTGGGTGGCCCCTTCGAAGCGGGCCGGGTTCCAGACGTCGAGGTCCGTCGGAGCGATGTTGTAGTCACCCGCGATCACCAGTGGGCCAACCGGATCGTGATCGGTCTCGAGCAGGGCCTGGAGCTTCGCCAGCCAGGCAAGCTTGTAGCGGTAGTGGTCGTCGTCCAAGGATCGACCGTTCGGCACGTAGGCGCTCGCGATCCGGATTCCGCCGCACGTCGCCCAGACGAGTCGGGCTTCGGGATCGTCGTCGTCGGGTCCGAACCCGTTCATCGGGTCGTCGAGGCCGACGCGGCTGAGGATCGCGACTCCGTTCCAGCGGCCTTCGCCGTGGTGGACGCTCTCGTAGCCGAGGGCGGCGAACGTGAGGGCGGGGAATGCGCTGTCGGCGAGTTTCGTCTCCTGGAGGCAGACGACGTCGGGTTGCAGGTCCGAGAGCCAGGCCTCCACACGAGGAAGCCGTGCCTTCAGCGAGTTCACGTTCCAGGTCGCTATGCGCACGGCGACACCGTAGTTGGGCTGCCGTGTACCCGGTTGCGGGTGATCCGATCGTTGCCGTCGCGACCGCGACATACGATCACCGGTGATGGAGGCGCGTTGCTGGAGCGACTACCTGTGCCCCTGGTGCTACGTCGGGAGCACGCGCGACCCGATCTTCGAGCGGCACGGGATAGACGTGACCCACCTCCCGTTCGAGTTGCATCCCGAAATCCCGGTCGAAGGCAGACGCATCCGACCCGACGGTCGGCTGAAGTCGACCTTCGACCGCATCGAAGCCGAGTGTTCGGCGGCGGGGATTCCCTTCCGGCGGCCGACCCGGATGCCCAACACGCGGCGTGTGCTGGCGGCGGCCGAATGGGTGCGCACTCATCACCCGGCATCGTTCCCCCGGGTGCACGCGAGACTGTTCGCCGCACACTTCGCGAACGGTCAGGCGATCGACGACCCGATGGTCCTAGACGGAATCGTCGGCGATGCCGGTGTCGACCCGGCCGAGGTGAACGACGCGTTGGAGTCCGGTGCCGCCGACGCACTGGTCACCGAATCCATGCGGACCGCCCGCGATCTCGGGATCTCGTCCACCCCTACGTGGGTCGTGGGGGAACTTCAGATCCCTGGAGCCCTCGACTCCGAGACGTTGGAACGTTGGCTGAGCCGGATCGCCGCCCGGACGTCTGACGCCTGATTTCGGGGCGAGCCCGTCGCGGGCCGGGACTGGCCCGACCCGCGACGTCGAGGAGGTCGCCGTCCTCCCGGCTACTTCTTCTTCGCGGGCGCCTTCTTGGCC
>JAGQSN010000206.1 GCA_020439555.1 Acidimicrobiales bacterium
CGGCCGGTCGGCCCGTTCTCACGGGTTGTCGCGCAGGTCTTCCTTCCAGGTTCTGAACGAGTTCCGGACCTCGCCGCTGGGACCGGTCCCTTCGCCGCTCCCGTCGGCATGGAGCCGGAACGTGTAGCTCCGCGTCAGGTCGTCCGCGCGGCAGGCCCACAAGCACGCCTCACCCCCGTGGGCAGGTCCGGCTCGCCACAGCAGCCACGGCCCGACGCGGCGCAGGAACGACGGGTCGTGCCCCGAGACCGAACCCTCCACGAGCCCTCTCGGTCCACCGAACCGCTTGCCGAGAGCGACCAACTCGGCAGGTGCTTCCGCCCACGCGGTAGCGGGGATCGTCCTGTCGCGTGTCGGCGTGTCGGGCAGGTCCGAAGTGTGCCGAGTCGTGCGGTCGACCGGTCGCTCCGGCGCCGGCAGGGGTACGTCGGGCTGCCCCGCGTCGAGTCCGTTCGTGGTCACCGGAAGATCATCCCATCGGTGCCTGGAACGACTTGGCCGTTGTGTCGGAAACATCCCCCGATCGCTACCGTCGTCAGGGCCCTCCGGTTCCACACGATGCCCCGACACCATCGAGTCTGGTGTGGACTCGGCCCACCGAACCTTGCGCTGCTCGACCCGGTCGATGGTGTGCACTACCCCTGACGAGAGAAGACGTTGGACGAGAACGAGCGCCGCAGCGCCGACCGTTACGAAGCGACTCGACCGGCACCCGCGGTCGAAGAGGGTCCCGAGGCACTCGACGTCTGGGTGCGCGAACAGTTCGAACAATGGCGTGCCGAGGCCACCCTCGAGGTAGTGCAAAGACGTCACGAGCAAGCGGGAGACGATCCCGCGTGGCGTGCAGTCACCCTGTGCTGGCTGCTGGGCACGGACGAGGACCTGCTCTCCGACGACACCGTCGAGGACCTGGCCGGCGACCTGGCCCTGCCCGTTCTCATCCGGGCCCGCCTGACGGCGGTGCTCGCGAGGGCGCGCGTCGACACCGGAGACCTGGAGGTGGCGGACCTGATCGACCGCACCCTGGCGCTCGTCGAAGGGGCAGACCTCGAAGCCGTGGCGGGAATGCGGATCATCAGAAACGTCGTCGAGGCGGCGCTCGCCTCGGGAGACGACGACGCGGTCGAAAGGGCGCTGACGGTCGCCCACTCGCTCGACCTGACCGACACGATGTCGGCGTTCCTGCTCGACGGCGTCCGCCTTCTCGTCGGCAACGCTCGTCGTCGGGCCGCCGAACCCGAACCGACCGCGAAGATGGTCCAGGCGGCCGAACTGGCCGCACGTGACGTGCTGGACGCGGCGCCGGAGGTCCTCGACGGCGGTGTGGCCAACCCCCTCGTCGTGCTGACCGTTCTCGACGCCACCTCCACCGTGATGGAGGTGGCGGACTCGGCGCCGCCGCACGGTCCGCTCCAGTTGGCAGTCGACGGGGTTCCCGCCCGGCCCGACACGGCGGGACTGCGTGCTCAGGCGTACATGATGCTGGCGGACCTGCACCTTCGCCTCGACGGCCCGGCCGTCGCGATGGTCCACCAAGGTCTCGCCATCGACGCCGCATCGAGCGCCGGAGTGGCCGGCCTCGAAGGGTGGGCACGACGAGGTCTCGGCCTCCAGCTCCAGGGACTCGGCCGCCACGCCGAAGCGACGGTGCAGTTCGCGAGGTCCGTAGAGCTTCTCCGTAGTGGCGGTGACCCCGTGAACGCATGGATCGTCGAGACCTCCCGGGCTCGCTGCCTGCTCGATGCGGGGGACCCTGCGAGCGCTGCGACCGCAGCGGAGGACGTGATCGCCGAGGTCGACGGTGACTCGGACCTACCGGACCGGCTTCGCACGATGGTGCTCGAACCTGCCCTGGACCTGGCGGTCGAGGCAGAGATCGCATCCGGAGGGCACCGCCGCGCGGCGTCGCTCCTCGCTCGGATCGGAGAGAACCTGGACGCCGAGAACAGGCCGTCCGCGCCTGCGTGGTCGATGGCGGCAATGTGCGAAGCCCGGTCGGGCGAGATCGAACGCGCCGAGGAGTTGCTGCTGAGGGCGGAGCTCTCTGCACGGCCCGGACCGGGCCCCGAGCACGACCACGACCTTGCTCTCGTCCACGCCCGTCGTGTCGAGATGCTGTGGCAGATCGACCGGAACCTCGAAGCCATCGAGGTCGCCGCGGAGGCGACTCGCCTCGCCGAGGCGGTCGGAGACCGTCAGCTGGCGGCGGTGATCGCGAGCTTCACGGCTCGCGCCGAGCACGACCGCTTCTCGAACATGGCAGCGGAAGACGACCCGGGAGCCCTGGCACAGGGGGACCGGGCGGTGGAGGCGCTCGTGCACGCCATCCAGGACCTACAGGTGCTCGATCTGGACGAACTCGCCGAACACCTCGGGGAACGCCTGGATCACCTGCGTCACGCGCTCGACGACCTGCGGTCCTGAACTCGGGCGGTCACCAACCTCGGTCGATCCACTCCTGGATGTGGGGAGACTCGTCCCCGATGCGGGTCCAGTCCCCGTGGCCGGGCATGACGATCGTGTCTGCCGAGAGCGTCGCGAACAGGCGGTCCTCCAGCGATCGGATGATCGTGTCGAAGTCGCCGCCCTCGAAGGACGTGTTTCCGGGGCCGCCGGGAAACAGGGTGTCGCCGCTGAAGAGCACCGGTGCGTGATCCAGCCGGAAGCACATCGAACCGGGCGTGTGGCCGGGTGTGTGGATCGTGTGCAACCTCAGATTGCCGACCTCGATCACGTCCTCGTCCGCGAGGATCGCGTCATAGCTCGGTAGCATCGCCGCGTCCTCGGCCGTCACGTGGACGTCGTAGCCGGCGTCCCGTAGTTGCGGTACGGCCTGGATGTGGTCCCAGTGTCCGTGCGTCTCGAGCACCTGCCTGACGTCCAAGGCCCGGCACAGGTCCAGGAGGCGTTCGTGTTCGTTGGCGGCGTCGAGCAGGACGGCGTCGCCGGTCTCCTTGCAACGCAGTACGTAGACGTTGTTGTCCATCGGGCCGACGACGACCTGGTGGATCTCCGCACGGGCATCGGACCATCTCAGGGTGTCCATGGGTCCAGTCTGCCAAGGACCTGACGCGACGACGCCCCGGCCGGGGGGAGGGGTGGCCAGGGCGCCGTCGATCTGGCGGGCGTCCCGCTGGTGCGGGATGGCCCTTTGACGTGACGACGAGTGGAAATCCCGCCGTCTCTCCAGGTCATTCTATGCACAGTTCGCGTACCGCTGGTACTCGAAACATCAGCGGATCCGAGTCCGTGGTGAGTCAGGTGGAAGCCACGTCGAAGCCGAGCGCGAGCGCGACCGGGATCTGACGGGGGTCGAAGGTGACGTAGGTGACGGGCCGGGGAAGGCGGTCGGCGGCAGCGAGGTGGAGCGCGTCGACGGTGCGCAGAGGTTGGGTCCGAGTCAGTTCCGCGGCGCGGTCCAGGCAGGCCTGGTCCACCGGGACGACGTGGAACCTCTCCCAGTCGTCGGTGAGCGCCCGTCGGATTCGGTCGCCGTCGCCGGGAAGGTCGCAGACCCGCTCGACCATTCCAAGTGCCTCGGCCCTGGCGAGCGCGGATGCACACCAGTCGTGGTCGGTCGCCATCGCGTCGTGCACGACGCGCAGGTGAGGCCCTGACAGGTACCTGCCCAGGAGTCCGGAAGTGTCCAGGGCGACGGTCATGCTCCGCGCACCTCCCGCAGCGCCCGGTCGAGGCGGCCGCCGGTCCACGTGTCGATGACGACCTCGGGCCTGGCAGGGCGGTCGCTGCGACGCGCCGCGATCAACAGACCACGGTTGGCGAGGTCGTCGATGGTCGGCGGTCCCGTCACTGCTTCGAGCGGCCCGAGCTGGGCCACGGGTCTGCCTGCGATCGTCACGATGATCCGTTCGCCCGTTCCGGCACGGCGGACCAGGGATGTGAGCCGCGTTCGAAGGTCGCGAATGCCGAGGTGTTCGCGGTCGCTTCCACTTCGGGGGGTGTCGGCCATGCGGGAAGCTTAGGGATCTGATGTACGCGTGTGTACGCACCCGCCGCCGCCTTCGCTGCTCCGTCGGTGGCACGATGGCCGGGACCGCAAGCCACCCATCGAAGGGGATGCATCGTGAACTTCGCGTTCAACGAGGAGCAGGAAGAGCTCCGCAAGACCACCCGGGCCTTCCTCGAGGCCAAGTCGCCCGAATCCGCCGTGCGCGAACAGATGGACACCGAGGCCGGCTACGACGAGGCCGTCTGGCGCCAGATGGGTGAGCAGATGGGCCTCCAGGGCCTCGTCATCCCGGAGGAGTTCGGCGGGTCCGGCTACGGCTACATCGAACTGATCGTCATCCTCGAGGAGATGGGCCGAGCACTCCTGTGCGCCCCGTTCTTCTCGACCGTGGTGCTCGCCGGCAACACGCTCCTGCACTCAGGTGACGACGCCGCGAAGGCCGACTACCTGCCGGGGATCGCGTCCGGTGAGACGATCGCCGCTCTCGCACTGACCGAGGAGAACGGCCGCTGGGACGAGGCCGGCGTGACGGCCACGGCCACCAAGGACGGCGACACGTGGAAGCTGTCCGGCACGAAGACCTATGTCATCGACGGCCACACGGCGACGCTCCTGATCGTGGCCGCCCGCACGGACGCCGGCGTGAGTCTGTTCGCCGTGGATCCGTCCGCTGCCGGTGTGACCCGCACGCCGTTGGCGACGATGGACCAGACCCGCAAGCAGGCCCGGATCGATCTCGACGGCGTCGAGGGGCGCCTGATCGGGACCGACGGTGGTGGTTGGGCCGTGCTGGAACGCGTCCTCGACCTCGCTGCGGTCGCTCTCGCCGCCGAGCAGGTGGGCGGTGCCCAGTTCGTCCTCGAAATGGCCGTCCAGTACGCGAAGGACCGGGTCCAGTTCGGTCGTCCGATCGGATCGTTCCAGGCGATCAAGCACAAGTGTGCCGACATGCTCCTCGAGGTCGAGTCGGCCAAGTCGGCCGCCTACTACGCCGGCTGGTGCGCGTCGGAACTCAACGACGAACTTCCGTCGGTGGCATCGCTCGCGAAGGCCTACTGCTCCGAGGCCTACTTCCACGCC
>JAGQSN010000207.1 GCA_020439555.1 Acidimicrobiales bacterium
GGGGTTCGATTCCCTCCTGCCCTGCGTATCCCTGAAAGTCGAAGAGAACCGCGCCGAGGCACTTCCGATGGCGATGAACAGAGAAACGAAGCGCCTCCTCCAGAAGCAGGGGCAGCTCGGCGAGGACGGCACACCGAAGGCCACCCGTCGGCCCGCGCCTTCCCCGAACGCGCCGAAGGAACCGCGAACCAAGCCCCGGCAGTTCTTCCGCGAGGTCAACGCGGAGATGCGCAAGGTCGCATGGCCGACCCGCAACGAGACGCTCAACCTCTCATTCGTCGTGTTCGTGTTCCTCGTCATCCTCACCGCGATGATCGCCGGCTTCGACTACGTGTTCTCGAAGACGGTGCTGTTCATCGTCGACCAGTGATCCGCACCGGTCCAACGGTCTCCTCCACAACGGTGCTCCACCCATGACCTTCATCGACAACCCCGATCAGACCGACGCCGAAGAGGCGGCCCCAGCGGAGATCGCCGCGCCCGCAAACATCGATCCGGAGACGGGCGAACTGCTCGACGGTGGCGAGGCCGAGGCACACGACGATGCCGCCGAGCCCGAGGCCATCGACGCCGAGGACCTGATCCAGGAGGACGCGACCCCCCGACCGGTCAGCCCGGCGGACCGTCCCGGCCGTTGGTTCGTGGTCCACACGCAGTCCGGCTACGAGAAGAAGGTCAAGCAGAACCTCGAAGCCCGCACCCAGTCCATGAACATGGAGGGTCGCATCCACGAGGTCGTCATCCCGATGGAAGACGTCGTGGAGTTCAAGAACGGCAAGAAGGTCGTCGTCCAGAAGAAGATGTTCCCCGGCTACCTGCTGGTGCGCTGCCATCTCGACGACGACTCCTGGTACGTGATCCGCAACACACCGGGCGTTACCGGCTTCGTCGGTCAGGGGACCAAGCCTTCGCCGCTTCGGCGCAAGGAGGTCGAGACGTTCCTCGCCGTGCCGGTCGAGGGTGAGGACGCCCCGATCAAGAAGAGCAAGGCCCGCCTCGAGTTCGAACTGCACGAGACGGTCCGGGTCAAGGAAGGACCCTTCGCCGACTTCAGCGGAGAGATCGACGAGATCAACGAGGACCAGCTCAAGCTCAAGGTGCTCGTCAACATCTTCGGCCGGGAGACGCCGGTCGAGCTCGAGTTCTCGCAGGTCGCGAAGCTCTAGCACCGGCTGCACGCCACAACGCAACGCCGGCTTTGGGCCGGCCCCGATGCCGGTCGTAGGCTGGCACGTCCCCAAGATTCCTAGGAGCAAGGTCACCATGGCCAAGAAGAAGGTCTCGGCCGTCGTCAAGATCCAGATCCCCGCCGGTCAGGCAACCCCGGCCCCGCCCGTCGGTACCGCGCTCGGTCCGCACGGCGTGGCGATCATGGACTTCTGCAAGGCGTACAACGCGCAGACCGAGAGCCAGCGGGGCACCATCATCCCCGTCGAGATCACGATCTTCGAGGACCGCTCCTTCACGTTCGTCACGAAGACCCCGCCGGCACCAGTGCTGTTGCGACAGGCCGCGGGGCTCGACAAGGCGTCGTCCAACCCTGGTCGTGAGACGGCCGGTTCGGTGACCGCCGCGCAGATCGAGGAGATCGCGAAGACGAAGATGCCGGACCTCAACGCGATCGACCTCGAAGGGGCGAAGCTCCAGATCGAGGGCACCGCCCGCTCGATGGGTATCACCGTCGAGAAGTGACCTGACGTCGACCATCGGTCGACGTTCCACCAACGGCTCGCACGGGAGCACCTCGCCCTGCGGCCACGACCAACGAGGGAGCCAAGATGGCTAAAGGCAAGAAGTACTCGGACGCGACCCGCCGTTACGACCGTGACGCGATGCACGGCGTCGGCGAGGCGCTCGGGCTGGTGAAGAGCCTGGCTTCGGCAGGTTTCGACGAGACCGTCGAACTGGTCGTCCGCCTCGGCGTCGACCCCCGCAAGG
>JAGQSN010000208.1 GCA_020439555.1 Acidimicrobiales bacterium
CTCGGCCAGGTCGACAAGTACTCCTGGCAGGACACCGGCTCGTCCTTCGGTCTGTCCGATGTGCTCGCCGCGTACCTGGTGGCGCAACTCGAACGGCGGGACCGGATCCTCGAACGGCGGGCCCACGTGTTCGACCGGTACATGACGTCGTTGGAGCCGCACGTAGAGGACCTCGGGATCCGGCTGCCGATCGTGCCCGAGGACCGCGGCACCGCCTACCACATGTTCTACGTGCTGCTATCCGACCGCGAGCGGCGTGACGCCGTGCTCACCGCGATGCACGCCGAGGGGATCAACAGCACTTTCCACTACATCCCGCTCCATTCGTCGCCGCACGGACGCCGGGTGGCAGCTAGCGACGTCGACTGTCCAGTCACCGACGACCTGAGCGGCCGCTTGCTGAGGCTCCCGTTCTTCAACGAACTGGACGACGACCATGTCGACCGGGTCGTCGAATCGTTCCTGCGTGCATCAACCCGAACCTGAGGAGTCCCGGTGACCGACGAACACACGAACCCGATCCTGCGCGGCGTCCAACGCCAACTCGACGGGTGCGCCACCTTCTTCTTCGACGCTTTCACATCGCTCAACGTGAACGGGATCAGCGGCGACTACGTGGAGTTCGGTTCATGGGGCGGCAACACGCTCAACGCTGCATACCGACAACTGATCGGAAGTGGTGGCGGGCGCCACATGTGGGCGTTCGATTCCTTCCAGGGCCTGCCACCGGCGGCCGACGAGCGCGACCGGCACCCGGGCTGGCAACCTGGCAGCCCGTTCGGGCAGGGAGGAGTGGAGAAGTTCCACGAGGGCTGCGACGCTCACGGGATCCCCCGGGACGCCTACACGGCGGTGGAGGGTTACTACGACGACGTGCTGCCCGGTCTCGGTAGCGACCAAGGCCCGACCGACATCGCCCTCGCCTACATCGACTGCAACATGTACTCCAGCACCGTGACGGTGCTCGAGTTCCTCGCCCCGCGGCTCAAGCACGGGATGATCGTCGCCTTCGACGACTGGTTCTGCTGGAGCCCGACCGGCGTCTCGGGCGAGAAGGAGGCGCTCCGGGAATTCCAGGAAGCGCACCCTCAGTGGAACTTCGACCGTTACAAGGACGTCCACCGCTCGGGCGTCTCCTTCGTGGTCGAAGGTCGACACGCCTGAGGGCAACCTCCGATCCGGCCGACGGGGAGGCGGCCGAAACCATGAAGGGAGTTGCTACGGTTTCGCCTTTCGACACGTCGACCCGGCAAGGAGCCGCGGATGTTCCCGTTCTGGGATCCGGTCATCGCACCACTGGTCAAGGCGGCGAACGCTCGACGAGTTCTCGAGATAGGCGCACTCCGAGGCGAGACCACCGCACGGATGTTCGACCAACTCGGACCGTCGAGCGAACTGCATGTGATCGACCCACTTCCCCAGTTCGACCCGGAGGAACACGAACGGGAGTTCCCTGGCCGATACGTGTTCCACCGGGATCTGAGCCTCAACGTCCTCGGTGACCTACCCCACATGGACGTCGCCCTGATCGACGGCGACCACAACTGGTACACCGTGTACCACGAACTGAAGGCGCTGGACGCCACCTCCAAGCGCGAAGGGAAGCCACTCCCCCTGCTCGCGCTGCACGACGTGGCGTGGCCCTACGGTCACCGTGACCTCTACTACGAGCCGTCCCAGATCCCCGACGAGTTCCGTCAGCCATGGAAGCGTCAGGGCATCGTCCCCGGCTTCTTCCGGCTGGTCGAGGAGGGCGGGGCCAATGCCGAGTTGGCGAACGCGATCGACGGCGGCGGGCCCCGCAACGGTGTCATGTGTGCGCTCGAGGACTTCCTCTCCGAGCACGACAAGCCGTACCGACTCCTCGTCCTGCCCTTCTACTTCGGTCTGGCGATCGTGGTCGAGGAGGAACGGCTCGAAGCCACCCCTGCGGTCGGTCGGATCCTCGATTCGATCGACAGCAAGGACGGCTGGCTGCGGATGCTCAAGGTGTCCGAGCGAATCCGCATCGACTCGGTCGTCATGGAGCACAACGTCGGCCGGACCAGCGATCGCCGCGTCGCCCGCCAGCGAGACCGCTACCTGAAGCTTCTCAAGGACGCCCTCCTCAATCGCCACTACCTCCACGACGAGGTGCGGGTCGAGTACCTGGCGTCTCGCCCCGAGGGATCCGAGATCGACCCCGCCGCTCTGCGGGATCCGACGCGGACCCTGTGGGTCCGCTACAAGCGCCTCTCGGACGTCCGCGAGGCAGGACGCACCACCGACGAACCACTCGGTGACCTGTACGACCCGTACACGGACATGGGTCGAGCCGCTCTCGACCACCTCGAAGCGTCGGTCGTTCACCTCGACCGCGAAGGTGTCGAGGGCGACCTCGTGGAGTGCGGTGTCAGCCGTGGCGGCGGAGCGATCTTCATGCGGGGCATGCTCGACGCCTACGAGATCCCCGATCGGAACGTTTGGCTCGTGGACCCGTTCCTCGCGACCGAACCAGGGGGGACCGACGGAGACCATTCCTCACGAGCGCGCCTGCGGGCCGACCTGAACCAGGTCCGCGACGGGTTCGACCGCTTCGACCTCCTCGACGACCGTGTGAAGTTCCTGCACGGCCCCTACGGAGAGGTCCTGGCCGACCACCCGATCGAGAAGATCGCGCTGCTGCGTGTCGGCGTGGATGCCGCTTTCGACCTGGCGACCGTTCTGGGTCGACTCCTGCCCCGCATGGCACCGGGCGGGACTGTGATCCTCGAGGGAGTTGGTCGCCAGATCGTGGCGGATCGACTGAACGAACTTCGTGCCCGGCTGAACCTCGGAGCTCTCGATCGGATCGACTGGAACAACGTCTCGTGGCAGGTCGAGGAGCCACCCACCGAAGAAGATGTCGACCTCCCCGAGCGACCGTTGCGCAGGGTTCCCCTCATCCGGCGTCGCGATGCCGACCAAGCCGACCACGTCGACCTCAGCGTGATCGTCGTCTTCTACAACATGGCCCGCGAGTCCGCCCGCACGCTGCTGTCGTTGAGCAGGTCCTACCAGCGCGGCATCGACGATCTCTCCTACGAGGTCATCGCCATCGACAACGGCTCGGACCCCGATCAACGGCTGAAGGCCGACGAGGTCGCCGGCTACGGCCCCGAGTTCCGTCTCGTCACGATCGAGGACGCACAACCGTCACCGACAACTGCGCTCAACCGGGGTCTGGCGGAATCGAAGGGGGACGCCGTCGCCGTCATGATCGACGGAGCACACGTGCTCACGCCGGGAGTGTTCAAGCGGGCGATGGACGCCATGCGCACCTATACGCCGGCGATCGTCGGGATCCAGCAGTGGTACGTGGGGCCGGGCCAGCAGGGCGACGCCCAACAGGCGGGCTACGACCAGTCCGCCGAGGACAAGCTCTTCAAGGCGATCCGGTGGCCCACCGACGGCTACAGACTGTTCGAGATCGGCCACTTCATCGGTGACCGGGACTGGTTCGACGGCATGGTCGAGAGCAACTGCCTGTTCGCACCGCGCTCCACCCTCGAACAGATCGGCGGTTTCGACGACTCCTTCGACATGCCCGGCGGCGGCTACGCGAACCTCGAACTGTGGGAGCGGCTCCACCACCATCCCGGGATCACACCGACGAGCGTGCTCGGCGAGGGGACGTTCCACCAGTTCCACGGCGGGACCACGACGAACGTCGCAGACGAAGCGGTCCGTCGTGAGCGGGTCGCCTCCTACGGCCAGCACTTCCGTGAACAACGAGGGCGCCCTCTCCAGGGCCTGACGAAGTCGATCCACTACGTGGGCGCCATGGATTCGAAGGCGGCACGTCGTACACGGTCCCGGCGCGAGATCAAGCTCCGTTTCGCGATCGATCGGGATCCGGTGGAGGACACCGCCATCGCTCCGCAACCGGTGCCCGAGGAGATCAAGTTCGCGGCGATCGAGGCCCTGTGGGAGAACCAGTCCTGGCGCGGTGCGACCTGGCTGGGGCGCCCGGTCGCGCGGTTCCCGACCGATCTTCACGCCTACCAGGAACTACTCGCGTCGGCCCGACCCGACGTGGTGATCCTCATCGCCGACGACAACGCCCTCGGCGGACGGGCGGCGTTCTTCGCCGGTGTCCAGGACCAGATCGGTGTCGGACGAGTGATCGCCGTCGGCGCGGGATCCGAAGGTGATCGTCCGGATCATCCTCGTGTCACCTATCTGGTGGGCCGCGGGGACGAGGCAGACGCTGCCGAGCAGATCGAGAAGCTGCTCGGAGACGAGACGGCATGCGTGTTCATCGGCCTCGGATCGAAGCAACGGGTCGTCCGAGCCTTCGAGAGATACGCACCGTTGGTGAACGTCGGCGGCTATGTGGTCCTCGAGAACACGGTGCTGAACGGTCGTCCGGCAGCACCGGACTTCGGTCCCGGACCGCACGAGGCCGTGGCCGACATCCTCGCCCGCCACCCGGACTTCGTCCCCGATCCCACCTATGAGCGCTACACGATCACGTTCAACAAGAACGGCTACCTCCGCCGCATGAGCTGATGCCGGAGGAAGTCGAGTCGCGCACAACGGGGGTTACGCCCGGCTACTTCTTCGTCCACCTCCAGAAGACCGCCGGCACGGCACTGTTCCGGCGCCTGCGACACCACTTCGGCGTGGACTCCGTGTATCCGCGCCCTGACGAACAGGGCACCCCGGAAGTGGTCCTCGGGGTGGACCGGTTGGTCCGTCGGTTGAAGGACGAACCGGGCGGCTATCAGGTGATCACCGGTCATTTCCCGTTCGCCGTCGTCGACCTGTTGCCCACCGGGTGCCGCACGTTCACGCTCCTGCGCGATCCGGTGGAGCGCACGCTCTCCTGGCTCCGCCACCAACGGGAGGTCGAACCGCGCTTCGAAGGCTGGGAGCTGGCCGCCATCTACGAGGACCCGGTCGCATCGACGGGACTACTCCAGAACCACCAGGTGAAGATGCTGTCCATGACGATCGACGAGATGACCGACGGTGCTCTGTCTCCGATCGTCGTGGACGATCGGAGGGTCGCGGCTGCCATCGAGGTTCTCGAGCACCGCATCGACGTGATGGGGGTCCAGGAGGACTTCGAGGGGTTCTGTGACGCACTCGAGGCGCGTTTCGGTTGGGACCTGGGTGACCCGGTGTTCATGAACCGCACCAGACCGGCTCCGGACAGCCAAGCGCTTCGCAGACGGATCACCGCGGACAATCAGGCCGACATCGCCCTCTACGCGGCCGCCCGAGACATCTGGGCACAGCGGCGACCGGCCTGAGCCCCGTCGGCTGTCGGCGTCAGCCGGCCTGCGGGTGCCGCTGCTCGTAGAGGTCGCACGCGTACTCGTAGAGGGCGACGTCGAGGGCATTGTCCTCCGCGATGCGATCCCTGAACGACTGAGGGACCTCGTAGGCCTCCGTCGTGTTCGAACGACGTGGCTCGCCGACCTCCAGGCCGTACCGGGCCCGGAGCTCGTCGCACAGTTCGTCGATGCGGTGCTGGAGGCCGAACAGGTCCAGGTTCGCGACCGCCTCCTTCGCCATCGCCAGCCGCTCGTCGTCGTAGGTGACCGAGGCGAGGACGCCGTCACCCGGTCCCCACTCCTCGGGGGCCAGTGACATGGTGCGGGTCATGTGGTTGCGGATCATCGCCTCGAACCGGAACGGGTCCGCGTAGATCTCCTCGATCGGCGTGTCCTCGGTGGCACCCCGTTGACGCCGTGCGGCCTGGTGCCGGAGGAACGACAGGACTCGTTCGACGGGGTCACGGAAGATCGTCATCGTCACCCACTGGTCGGGGCAGTCGAGAAGTTCGATCGTCCGCACCGGGAAGTGTCCGGTGAGGAGGCGGATCTGGTCTCCTCGCACGGCCCAGCGCTCCTGGAGGTGCCGGACGGAGATGACCGAGACGCGGGGGTCGTCGCCGTCGCTGCCGTTCGGGTAGATCTGATCCTCCGGGAACGTCGCCCGCAGCCTGTCCCGCAGCGTCGTCCCCGCTGTCTTCTGCATGTGCGCGACGAAGAATCGGGGCGTCGATGGGGCGTTGTCGGTCATCTGGTCCTCCGTAGGAACCCGTGCGGGTTGAACGTCAGGGATTGGTTCTCGCGAGCGGTGTCGACGGCGAACTCGCCGTGGCGGAGCAGGATTCGGCGCATCGCCTCGAACGGACCGGGACCGAACGACGCGTCGACCGGCCGGCCGTTGAGCACGGTGTGTTCGATGACGACGTAGGAGCCGACGGCCACGAGGGGTGCGAGCGCTTCGAACTCGGCCTCCATGCGGTTCCGCTTGCCCCGGGTTCCGAGGATCACGAAGGCTCTCGGGTCGTCGCCGACGATCGACCGGACCTGTTCGGCGACCTCGGGCCGGGTCACCGATCCGTCGACCCAGGTGACGCGCGGGTGGGTCGGGTGATCCTCGGCCGCACCGACCGAAAGGACCTGCCCGTGGTCGATCAGGTCACAGACCGACGCGAGGAACAGCGCCCGTCCGCCGTCGCGGCCTCCGGTCTCGACGATCCAGGCCGGCCGGACTTCGGTCACGATCTCCTGGTAGGCGAACAGGTCGGTAGGCGCGTTGGCGACGGTGTTGCCGAGCCAGCGTCCCTTCCTCCAGGCCCGGGTCCGCCAGTAGGCGGCCACGAAGGAGTCCCGCACCTCCTCGGGCATCGGCAACGGACCCGACCCGGGTCCGTCGATCCCCTCGATGCGACGGTCCACCTCGAAGGCCGAACCGGTCATCCGCCTCGCTCGGGTCCGACGCGAGCCCTGGGTGCGGAACGCTCCGACGTAGAGCACCGGCTTCTCCGGACCGACGAAAGGTCGACCACGCAGCTCGGCGTAGTGCTCGGCGTAGCCGTGAACCCTGCGGCGACGTTCCTCCGGGTCGCTCTGGTTGGTGGTCGTCCCGCCGTGGACCTGGTGGAACGAACCCTCACCGAGGATCGTCACGATCGACACGTCGGGTGCTGCACCGAGTCGTTCGTAGAGGTCGAGGTTCGCGTACCCGCCACCAGGCATCGAGAACGATTCGTCGAAACCACCGACCTGTTCGAGTTGGCGGCGGGTCACGAAGATGCAGTTGCTCTCCCACAGGCCGTCGAGCCAGTCCCGGTCCCCGGCGATGTGGCCGATGTCGAACAACCGGTAGCCGTCACCGGGCCAGCCGATGCCTTCGAAGAGTTCGTCCTCGCGGCTCTGGTCGTAGCCCGCTTCCATGAGCTCGCCCTGTTGGCCGGGGCCGACGTACCAGGCCTGTGTCGCGACGACGGCCGGACCGTACGCGGCGAGCCCGGCCATGCCGTAGTGGAGGACTCTCGGGGTGAGCACGTGGGCGCCGTCGATCATCAGGGCGACGGCGTCCCCCCTGGCTTCGGCGATCCCGGCATTCAGGGCGGTGGTCGGAGACGGGTCGGCGTCGGGGCCACGGTCGATGTAGCGGAACTCGGGACCGAACGAACGGACCAGTTCCTCGCCCAGGCGCTGCTCCGGTGAGGAACCGTTCTCGACGACGATCACCTCGTAGGACAAGTCCCCGAGATCACGCTGGTAGGCCCTGGACAGGCTGTGAAGTGTCCGTCGAGCCTCGCGTGCCATGTCGTAGAAGACGACCACGACCGACAGGTCGACCGGGTCGGTCGACGGCACGGCAAGGGGTGCCCCGGCCCGCCCCGCCTTCGAGGTTTCGGTCCGCGCGACCGCTGGGTCGAGCCGTTCCTCGATCCGCCAGGTCCAGCCTCCCCCACCGATGGGGCTCCGGCCGACGGTGACACCGGCTGCCGTGAGGAACTCGTCGACCTGGGCCGCGACCTTCGCGTCGTTGCGGCCGTCGACGACGACGAGGGCGCCCGGTGACATCTTCCCGTTCCCGGCGAGGCGGTGCAGGACCGTTCCGGCATCCACCTCCGCACCTCCGGGCGGACCGATGTGCACGAGCGACACCGAGCCGATCGGGGCCTCACCGACGGTCGATTCCGGATCACCCTGGAGGATCCGGACCCTGTCGTCGAGCAGGTCGAAACGGTGCAGGGCGTCGCGGATCCGGTTCAGGTCGATCGAGTCGCCGGCTCGCAGCGGGTCGGCCACCCACAGTTTCCGGTCGGCCGGACCGGCGACCTCCAGGTGGGCACGCACGTAGACGGCTGCGCCACCCGCGCCTGCACCGACCACGACGGCGTCACCGGGTACGCCGTCCGCGTCCAACGAGTCCAACGCCTCGGCCAAGGCGTCGAGTGTCGCCCGCCCTCCGGGTTCGAGGCACGGGTCGAAACCCTGCGAGCCGACGGGTCCGGGCGCTCCGGCCTGTCTCCGTCCGCGCAACGCCTCCAAGGACGTCGCTGCGGCGCGGGCAGGGTCACGGAGCAGAGCTTCGTTGGGCGCGTTCCCCTTGTCGATGCAGTCGAGGAGGTGCTCGATCCGGAGCTCGTTCTCCGGGTAGATGTCGTCCACGAGCGAGCGGACGACCAGCTCCAGGTAACGCTCTGTCGTTCGGACATGCTCGGAACGGTGCCGAGCGGTCACCGTGTGGTGCTGGGTGACTGCACGCAACCGGAGCAGCTCCCCGAGCTCCATCAGCCGGTCCTTCGTCGCTGCGCTCTCCAGCGACTTCCACACGTCATCGAGACCCGGGGTGGAGGCGAAGCGGTCTTCCTCCACGACGATGGCGAGCCCGAAGTAGACGGGCAGTACGAGCATCCGGTACGGCCGGTCGTGCTCGGCGAGGAAGTCGTCGAGAGCCGTCATGACGCCGTTGTGCGGACCCCCCTCTTCGACGGCGTGCCAGTGCGAGGAGCTGAGGCCGCCCTCGTCGACGACCCGCTTCTGCCCCGGCCGGAGACCGGCCTTGCGCATCGGTTGGCGGTGCTCGGACGGGATCGTCTCCGGGTCGTAGTAGAGGTCACGGCGCCCGTAGGGCCAGCTCACGTCATGGAGGACGAGGACCGGCAGGGGGCGTCCGTCAGAGCGGGAAACCTCGCGGAGCAGGCGGAGCTCGTTGTAGACCGTGTACCAGTTGTGGTCGCCGTCGATCAGCGCCGCGTCCATGGCCGGGAGAGTCCCGAGGACGTCCAGGCTGAGCGCCTGGTGGAAGACGTAGCGGTCCCCGAACGCAGCCACGTGCTCGGCCGGATCGAACGCAGGCACGGGATCGATGACGTGGAGCACCGACCCGTCCCCGAGGGCTTCGAGGATCTGCCTGGTGTTCTCACCCCGAAGTGCACCCACCTCGACGACCGAGCGCGCTCCCGCGGCACGCAGCAGGGGCGAGATGACCGGCCCCCAGAAGGGAAACATCGCCGCGGTCGCTCCTCGGTCGGGACAGGGCGACGGCACGTTAGCGGCTGTCGGCGGGCCCCGGGGCAGAACGTCTGACCTGGCAAGTCCCTTCCCGCACGTCTTGTTAGGGTCCCCCGATCGCACCGCAACCGCCCAACGTCGGGTCGACGGGACCCGACCTCGTCAGCCGCTATCTGGACCTGGTGGAGTCCGCGCTGGTCGACGACATCTACCTGGAGAACGAGGTGCGCATCGCGCATCTCGTCGACTGCGTCACGCGGCCGAAGCCCGTCGAACTGCCCCGGCTACGCGATCCGATCCGCCACGACCGTGAGGTCCTGGAGCGCCTCCGGGAGGACAGGCGCGTCGGCCGCACCACTGGCGGGGACGGCGCCGATCCGCTGGGCGGCTACGCGTTCGCACCGAGCGGACGCCCCGTACTCGATCGACTCCGCTTGGCGATGGACGAGGTCTCGGCGAACGGCGTCACCGGGGACTTCGTGTCCTGTGACGACGGCCGCGGCGGGGCTGCGGTGATGCTCCGGGCGCATCTGGCCGCCCACGGCCGATCGGACCGTGACGTGTGGGTGGCAGGACGGTTCCGCGCGGCCGACGACTCCCGCCGGGCACCTGATGCGGCCGACGGGTTGGACCGGCTCAGAGCCGACCTGAACCAGATCCGGGACGCCTTCGCCCGCTTCGACCTGCTCGACGATCGGGTGCACCTCCTGCAGGGCGAGATCGACACCACGTTGGCCGCTCCCCCGTTCGACTCCGTAGCGGTCCTTCACCTCGGTCCTTCTCTGGGCGACCAGGCAGCGGTCGCGCTCGATCGTCTGGCAGGGCTGTTGGCCCCGGGCGGCCACGTCGTCGCGGAAGGGGCCGAAACCGTAGCGGCGGCAAAGTCGTGGGCGAGCTCGCACCAACCCACGGTGAGGTTCGATCAGGTAGGCGTCGAGGCGATCGCCTGGGTGGCCGAGTCGCCCCCGACCGAATCCCCACAACGGCCGGCGGTCGCCGGCACCGCCCATTCCCCGATCGCTGCTCCCGGCACGACCGACGCCCCGGACCTTTCGGTCGTCGTCGTCTTCTACGACATGCGCCGCGAGGCGGCCAGGACGCTGCACTCGCTGTCCCGCGCCTACCAACGCGACCTCGACGGGATCCGCTACGAGGTCATCGCTGTCGACAACGGCTCGTCGGAGCCGCAGCGTCTCGACCGGAGCTTCGTCGAGTCCTTCGGTGCGGAGTTCCGACTGGTGGAAATGGGAGCCGACGCCACCCCTTCACCCGTCTCGGCCCTCAACCGGGGCATCGCGGAGGCAGCCGGTGACGTCGTCGCCGTCATGATCGACGGGGCCCACGTTCTCAGCCCCGGCGTTCTGTCCCAGGCGATGGCGGCCCAACGGACCTACCCGTCGGCAGTGGTCGCCGTTCAGCCGTTCCACCTCGGTCCCGGCCAGCAGGGCGAGACGATGGGCACCGGCTACGACCAGCAGGCCGAGGACGCCCTGCTCGCCCAGCACCACTGGCCCGAGGACGGCTACTCCCTCTTCGACGTCAGCCACTTCCAGGGTGATCGTGACTGGCTCGACGGACTGTGGGAGTCGAACTGCCTGTTCGTCCCACGCACGCTGCTACGCCAGGTCGGCGGCTTCGACGAAGGGTTCGCGACCGCCGGAGGCGGCTTCGCGAACCTCGACCTGTACGAACGGATGGGAGCCCATCCCGACACCCACCTCGTCACGATCCTCGGCGAGGGCTCGTTCCACCAGGTGCACGGCGGAACCACTACCAACCAGGCCGACTCGACCTTCCGGCGTCGCCGGATCGCCGAGTTCGCCGGCGAGTACGCGGAGCTTCGCGGTCGGCCCTACTCGGGTCCGGAGAAGGAGATCCACTACCTCGGTGCGTTCCGCAACGAGGGCTCGAAACGAACCCGGGCCCGTCGCCTCAGCCCGACCGCGTTCGAGGTCGACCCGTCCCTCGAAGGCGAAGGCGGTCCGGCGAAAGCCGCGGAGCCGATGCCGGAGGACCTGCGTGACGCGTTCGTCAACGCCTACTGGCGGACGAACGGTTGGCGCGGGACCCGTTGGCGGGGCCGCAACGTCCTCAACACCCCCAGCGATCTGCTCGCCTACCAGGAGATCATCTCGGAGGTGCGGCCCGACTGGGTGATCGAGACCGGCACCCGGAAGGGCGGCCGCGCACTGTTCCTCGCCCACGTCCTCGACATCCTGGGCCGCGGATCGGTGTTGGCGATCGACAGCGTCGAAGCGACCGACCGTCCGGATCACCCACGCATCACCTACCTGTCCGGCCGTGCACACGACGACGACGTGCTCGACGAGGCCCGACGAATCACCGGCGACACCCGGAACGCCGTGGTGATCCTGGGAACCCGCGGTGCGCGTCGCCGGATGCACGCGGAGTTCGCGGCCTACGAGCGGTTCGTGCCCGTGGACTCCTACGTCGTCATGGAGAACACGGTCCTGAACGGCCACCCCGTCGACGCCACATTCGGGCCGGGACCGTTCGAAGCGTTGCAACGCATCCTCAACACCCGCGACGACTTCGCCCCCGACCAGCGGTTCGAACGCCACGCCGTGACCTTCAACCCGGGCGGGTACCTTCGTCGTGTCCGCTGACGGCCGCCACGATTCCAGGGGAAACATGCCGACGAAGCCGAAGATCTTCTGCATCGGGTTGAACAAGACAGGGACGATCTCCCTCCACCACGCGTTGGAGGTTCTCGGGTACAGGAGCCTCCATTGGGGCGGACCGGAAACGGGGAAGATCATCCAGGCCACCGCCGCATCGGGGAGGCCGCTCGTCGACGACCTCGACGAGTACGACGCGTTCTCGGACCTGGCGATCCTCTCGAAGCAGTACCAACTTCTCGATTCGCAGTATCCCGGTTCGAAGTTCATCCTTTCGACGCGTCCGATCGAGGGCTGGTTGCAGAGCCGTGAGGCGCACGTTCTCCGCAACCAGGAACGGGCGCGGACCGGCGAGTACACCGGCAACTTCCTCGAGGTGGACCTCGACGCCTGGCGAGTCGAGTTCGAGGAACATCACCGCAACGTGCAGGAGTACTTCAAGGGACGGGACGAAGACCTACTCGTCTTCCGCATCACCGAAGGGGACGGTTGGGAGAAGCTCTGCCCGTTTCTCGGCGTCGAGGTTCCCGACGAGGCGTTCCCCTGGCGTCACAGACTCGCGACGTCCCGTCCCGAGGGGGAGGCGACGAGTCCCGCCACCGAGGGACCGAACTCGGACTAGGGGCCAGGCCGTCACGCGAGGCCTCCCCTCGGCCAGCCCTCAGTTCGGCAGGGAATCGATCAGCGAGAACACCGTTTCCACGCGCTGCTGCCAGGAGTGCTCCCTCAGTCGTTCGGTGTCGGGATGCGGGCGCGGTCGTGCGAGGTGGGCCTCGATCGCAGCGAGGAACGCGTCCGGCCCCTCCGCGACGGTCATCAGATCGCCCAGGTCGACGAGGTTCGCGACGGGAGTGGACACGGCCGGGACACCCGCCGACGCATAGACGAAAGCCTTCAGAGGGTTCATCGAGCGGGTCATCTCGTTGTCGAGGTGCGGAATGATCGCGACGTCTACGTGAGAGAGGAAGCCTCGGACCTTGCGGTACGGCAGGACGCCCGGGAAGTGAACGTTGCCGAGCCTGTCGAGATCGAGGATCGACCGGTCCAGATGGGCCGAACCGACGAAGACGAAGTTCCATCCGGGCCGTGCCCGTGCGATCTCGGAGATCAGGTCCAGGTCCAGCCGCGACGACAGGTTCCCGACGTAGCCGATCACCGGCCCCGTCATTCCTCTCATGAACGCCGGTCGCGGATCGTTCGACGGTTCCGGGTTCAGTTCGAGACCGTTCGGCACGACGTGGATGGGTTCGTCGATGTAGCCCGCCAGGGCCTTGGCCACGGGCTCACAGTTCGCGATCGCCACGTCCGCCCTGGCGAGCACCTCCCGGTAGTTCGCCTCGATACGTGCGACGTGCTCGTCACCCGCCTCGTACCAGGTCCGGTTGTCGTCGACGAGGTCCGCCACGACGACGTCCGGGCGGATCGCATCGATCAGGCGGGGAAGATCGTCGTTGGCCGGATACGCCCAAAGAACGAGTGGACGGTCACCGAAGCCCTCGTTCGCCAGGACGGACCGTGCATGTTCCGGGTATCGCCAGCGCGGAGGCCTGCCGAGCCGTGAAGTGAAACGGCCGCCGTGGAGGAACGTGTGGCGCACCACTCCGGGTTCGTCGCGCCGGTGCAGGACGCGCGCCATCGTCTCGGTGGCGACGAGGCGTCGCTGGTCCGCCTTGTGCCGCAACGAGTCCAGGTAGCTACGGGCCAGGAACTCCGCCGATGTCGGACCGTCGAAGTGGACGATGCGCCCGACCCGGTCCGACCGGCGCAGTTCGTCGAGGAACATGTCCTGGCGGCGGCCGTAGATACCCGAGTCGTTCTGCTTCCAGAACATCACGACGTCGTACACGTCGACGTGACCGCCCACCCCCGTTGAATCCGCGGTCTCGACGGTGTCCGCGACAGCGGGCCGGTCCACCGCGTGGCGCGCCGTCGAGCGCCGAGGCTTGCGCGGCTTGTACCGGGCGGTGATCGGTATCCCGTCCTGACCGGCGAAGACCCGGTCCGGCGCCTCGATGAGCTCGACCAGCCTGGGATCGAGGTCGGGCGGATCGGCGATCAGCGCCTCGAACACCGGTACCAGAGCGTCACCGACCGCCGAGTAGCTCAGCTCGGAGCGGAAGTGGGCCCGTCCTCGCAACGCCCTGGCTCGGGCATCGTCATAGTCCTCGAACACCCGGGCGATCCGTTCGTGCAGTTCCTCACCCGGCTTCCAGACCTCCAACAGGTCGGCGGCGATCAGGTCCTCCAGAGGGGGCGTCGGGACGACGAGGCACGGAACGCCCATGGCCAGCGCGTCGGAGACCTTCGCCGGCATCTGATAGCGCGACACGGGATGCGACGGGTCCTGGAGGACGCAGGACAGGTCCGCTGCTGCGACCACCGCCGGCAGGTCGGCGAACGGCTGCGGTTCGATGATCCTCGCCCACCGGTCGAGATCACCGATCCTGTCCCGCAACTCGTCGAGTTCACGAGTTCCGAACACGAGGAGTCGATAGCGATCGTCGCCCAGGCGGTCGAGCGCTGCGAGGAGTTCGATCACACCCTTGTGGACCCGAGGAGTTCCACCGAACAGCAGCGCCCTTTCACCCTCGGGTATCCCGAGCCGTTCCCTCGCCGCCGCGCGATCGACCGTTGCCGGATCGAAGCGCCGTTCGTCGCGTGCGTGCGGCACCAGGATGCCCCCGTAGCGCTGCTGTAGCGCCGGGTTCGAGACCGTGACGAGGTCCGCCGCCCCGATCAACGGGTCGCACGCCTGTGTCCAGGCCCTCTCGAAGGGCCACTCCAGGTCGGCTGCCGGGCGGTCGATCGCCTCGTCGACCGACAAGCCTTCGTCGACCCCGAAGAACGCGAGTTCGTGGTCGTCGACGTCGAGGACCAGCGGTGTACCACTGAGTTGCTTGGCGAGGATCCCCAACGCGTAGGACGGCAGGCGCGGCTTGGATACCCAGATCAGGTCGGCGTCGATCTCCCCCGCCACCTGCTCCATCGCCCGCATGTGAGCCGGGAAGGGTTTGCCCGGGAACACGTTGAGCGGCGTATCCAGCGCCTGGAGAGGCGCCCACACGGTCGCGCCGTAGCGCTCGAACTGGGCGCCCCAGAGCTGAACGTCGAAGTGCCGTGACAAGACCTCGGCGAGGACGTTCGCGCGTCCCAGAGGATTGTGGCCGACGTCCCAAGCCAGCACGGCGACCTTCGGTCGCCCGGTCGGCTCGGGCGGTTCGGCCTGCGTGGAACGAATCAGCGGGTGTCCCGTGGCGAACGTCAACGCACTCGCGGAACCCGGCGCCGGGGCCAGTCTCCCCAGGGCCTCGATCTCACGGCGGTTGGTCCGCATCTCCCGGCGGATCCGGTCGATCGGGCCGTTCACAGTCTTCGTGAAACCGGGGGTGACCGTCTGACGAGCCTCGATGAGTCGCTGCGCCATCCTGCCCGCACCCGAGTCCGCGTAGCGCTCCAGCAGTTCGTCAGCGGCGTCGATGGCGAACAGTGCCCGACGGGCGATGAGCCTTCGGCGGGCCACCTCCACGTCGAGGTAGCGGGACTCGGCGTCCAATCGGCCTTCGAGGTCCTCGGAACGACGGGCGTCGGCCAGGAGGCGCAGCGTGGACTCCCCCGCCGGCGACATGGTTGCCGGGGCGCCGGGGTCGAGGATCGAACCGTCATCGATCCGTTCGGCCAACCTGATCTGATCCGCGTTCATCCATCCGTCTCGCTCGGCGCGACTCGCGCGTTGACGGTGGAGGTCCTTACTCACGAATGCGAGAAGGTCGCCCTCTGGAACCGGGTGGAGGTCGTCGGCTCCGAGTTCGACGAGACCCTCGATGAGACGCGTTGCTGCGGCGACCGGCTCCGCGATCAGATCCTCGTAACGGACGAGGAGCCGCCGGGCGGACGAGGTCGCGTTGAACGAGTCGACCGTGTACCGCTCCCAGAGCGCGATGGCCGCCGACATGTCGATCCCGTCCCTCGAGTTGACCGAGCGAGCCACCTCGATCGGCTCGCGGGTGACGTGGACGTACACGGCGTCGATCAGCGCAGGCGCCAACAACGGCAAGAGCACGCAGAGACGCGGCTCCTTGACGACCCAGGTCCCTTGCTCGGCCGCTTCCGCGGCGATGCGCGTCATCTCGAGAGCCCAGGGCGCCACGTCGTCCTCGGGAAGGCGTGAGGCTTCGAAGTCGGCCAGGTCCCACCAATCGCGGCCGGCGACACCGAGCAGACCGTCGCAGACGGCGCGCACGTCGCGCCGCTCCCAGAAGCCGCGTGGGTTCTCGTCGTTGGCGTCTATGGCGCTTCCGTCCGGCCCGAACCATGCGCCGGCGAGGTTCAGGATGCGCGTGACGCTCGAGGTCCCCGATCTGTGCATGCCGAGGACGACGATCTGCACCTCAGGCTCCGATCAGCCGCCGGCACCGGGTGTGGCGGGCGCCCCGGTGGAACCGCCCTGAGTCGGCAGGTTGAGACCGGAGCTGTCCGGCACGACCCAGAACTGCGTCTTGCCCTGTTCGATGGCTCTCAGCAGGGCGTAGATGTTGCCGTTCTGGCCGAGCGACTCGTCGAGGACCTTCACACCCTCGGCCTCGATTCTCCTCTGCTCCGCTTCGTTCTGACGGGTCAGGATGCCGATGCCGGAACTGCGGTTCGCCTCGTAGGCCGTGACGATCGACGGCGGGATGTCGATCGACTTCACGACGAAGGTCGGGTGACCGCATTTCTTGCCGGGGTCGTAGGTCGGCGAGCAGAAGTAGTCGTCACCCATCGCCAGGCGAAGACGCTGGCTGAGGGTGTCCTGGACGGCCTTCTGGATCTTGAGGAGCACGTCGACGTTGCCGTAGATGTCGTCCACGTCGTAGCGACGGGTCTGTTCCAGGAGGGCGTTCTCGATCTGTTGACGCAGCGTGTCCTGGATGAGGTTGCGCCAACCGCTCTGCGTGTAGGCGTTGTACTTGAGGCCGAACTCCTCGTGGAACGCGCGCAGCTTGTCGATGTTCAGCTTGTAGTAGACGGCGGCCTGATAGGTGACCTGGACTCGGTTCTTGGACGGGGCGACGATCGGTTGCCCGCTCACCGTGGACGTCGATCCGGCGGTGGGGTTGCTGGAGGCACTCGAGCTGCCGGAGTTGGAGTTGCCCGATCCCTTCCCCGAGCCGTTACCCGATCCATTACCGGATGAGTTGTTGGACGACGACGAGGACGCCGACGAGGCCGTCGGGCCGGCGACGATGTAGTTCTGCTGATCCGCCGGGTACAGGTAGAGCGGATCGAACCAGCCGTTGAAGAACAGGCTGCTACCGGGCAGGACGATCTTCTGGAAGTGTGCTCCTTCGATGGGGCCACCGCCGTAGCTGATCCCGACCTTGTCCTTGGGTGTCTTCTTGAGGCTCGACGCGAGCATCGGGACGAACGCGAAAGCCACGATCAGCGCCGCCACCACCACGAAGGCGACGCCCGGCTTCAGCTTCGGGAGGATTCGACGTTCACCTCCCTTGAACCGGGAGCGCTTCTCGGCGGCATAGGTGGCGGATGCCCCCAGGGCCATCGGCTCCACCGAACCGTCGAAAACTGTCTCTTCACCGACGTTGGGACGGCTTCCCTCGCCCTCTCCAGGGGGTTTCATCTCGTCGTTCACGCTTCGTTCGAATCCTTGCTTTGGCGAGTTGCGGTCTGTTCGAGGACACCCCGGTCAGGTGTCGTCGAGCAGGTCGCTGTCGGACAAACGGCAGTACCGCATGTAGCTGGCAGCCACATCGTCTGGGTCACCTTCCTCGATGACACGACCCTGGTGCATCCAGATGCACTGGGTGGCCATGGTGCGGATGGCCGTGAGGCTGTGGCTGACGAGCACGATCGTCCTGCCGTTGCCACAGAGTTCTGCCATCTTGTGCGCCGTCTCGGCCTGGAACTTGGAGTCACCGCCGGCGAGCGCCTCGTCGATGAGCAGCACCTCCGGGTCGAGGTGTGCCATAACGGCGAACCCGAGCCGTGACCTCATGCCGGACGAGTAGGTCTCGACGGGGAAGTCCACGTACTCGCCGAGTTGGGCGAATTCCGCGATCTGGTCGACCGTCGCTTCGACTCGGTCCTTGTCGAGGCCCATCGCCAGCCCGCCGAGCCGGATGTTCTCACGTCCGGTCAGGTTCTGGTTCATGCCGACACCGATGGTGATCAGGGTGGAGATGCGCCCTCGCACGGTGACCGTTCCGGATTCGGGGGCGAGGATGCCGGCCAGGCAGCGCAACAGGGTGGACTTGCCGGCACCGTTCCGTCCGATGACCCCGAGTACCGATCCTTGCGGCACGGCGAAGGAGACGTCCTTCACGGCGGGTATCACGCGGTCGGTCGACTGGCCGAGCCTGAACAGGTCGGTGATGCCACCCAACACCGATGACCCCCTGATGTGGACCCTGTAGGAGGTCGAGAGGTCCTTCACCTCGATCGCCGGAAGCGACGGATCCTTCACCACGATTACAACCTCAACGCGAAGCCACGTTCGCGTGACACGAACAGCCGGAACCCGACGAACATGAGCAGACAGGCCCAGAAGATCGCCTGGGCGAGATCCGACGGCGAGGGAATTCCGCCCAGGACGACGGCCTGGAAGCAGGCGAAGAGGGAGAAGAACGGGTTCACCCGGAGCACGGTGGCCAGCAACCCGGACCCGAGCGACGACACCGGGAAGAGGATCGGTGTCGTGAAGAACATGACGCGCATCATGTAGTCGAGCGTGTTCGACATGTCCGAGATGAACACCACCAGCGTCGCGAAGATCAGCGCGGTTCCCGTGCTCATCACCACCTGGATGACGATGAGCAACGGCAGCAGGGCGACGCCCGGCCCGATCGGTGCGCCGAGCAGCACGTGGATTATCGCGTAGACGATCAGAGACGGGCCGAGGTCCAACAGACCCTTGTAGACCTCTGTGATCGGGAGGAGGATGCGCGGGAACTGGGTGTTGAGCACCAGCGACTTGTTCCGGATGATCGACCGTCCGCCTGCCCCGAGGATCGTGCTGGTCAGGGCCCACATGAAGATGCCGGAGATGAGGATCGTGAGCCGTGCGGTCTGGTTTCCGCCACCGCCCCGGATGGTGCTGATGACGAACCAGTAGATACCTGCCTGAAAGAGCGGGTCGGCCACGGCCCAGAGTTCGCCGAGGCCGGTACGCGATCGCGGCCCCCGCAGGTCTGCCTTTGCCGTGGCCACGACGAAGTGCCGGCGGTCCCACGTGTCCTTCAGGTACTGCCGGATGTTCGGCATCGACGAAGTGTCGGACGTGAAGTGGTACTCGACGTCGCTGTAGGGCCGGAACGCCTTTGGCTCGTCGCCGGAGTCGGGTGCGGTCCCGGCGGAGATGGAAGTCGTCATCCGCCGCTACCGAGCAGGGGGTTGGGGTTCCGCTTGGCCTCGTCGCGCTCCGCTTCGCGCACCCACTGGGCCACGTGCTCCTCCATCCGGAAGCGGCGGTCGTCGCGCGTCCGACCGTTGGGCAGCGTCTCGGTCGAGGTGGTGATCGAGATGACGGACCCGAAGGCGTTGTCGTGGGCGTGGGTGTTGATCTCGCGTGCGATCTCGCGGACCTCGCGGATGGAGTGCTCCAGCGAACGGGCGAGCACGTCCTCCTTCACCGAACCTTCCTCGCTGAGGGTGCCGCGGGCGACGGCGGACAGGACCGCCTTGGACATCTCGGGCATGTCCTCGAACAGCTGGGCAATCGCCTCTGCGTCCCAGTCGTTGAAGCGATCGCCCTGCGAAAGGCGGATGACCATCTTCATGGCCTCCTGGACGAACTCCTCGGGGACCGGCACCATCACGTAGCCCATGGTTCTGCAAACACCTCTCGTCACCGGGTTCGAGCCGCAGCGAATGTAGCGCGGGACACAGACGCCCGGGTGTCGTCCCCGAATCGCCCTTCCCGACGTGTCCCGTCCCTGCGGTTCGTCACGACGACCTGATCGATCCGGGTTCGATTTCCCGTCGGGAACTCTCAATTTCCACCGCTAACTGCCGACGTCTGGACGGCAGGGTTCGCATCTGATTCAGGCACCTGGAGGGACACCCAAGTGAACGAGCAAACCGAACAACCGCAGGTCGAGCGGGTCGCCGACCGGCGGCGGTTCCTCATCGGCGGCGCGGCAGCAGCCGGCGCCGCGTGGGTCGCGCCGGCCGTGATCGGCTCGGTCTCCTCCGCGGCCGGAGCAGCGACGCAACTTTTCTCCTCCAGCACGCCCGGCGAGACTTCCGGGATCACCGTCCCGGCGAACCGTGAGGTCTCCTTCACGATCACCGGCGGTGGCGGTGGAGGTGGCAACGACTGCGGTTCGAGGGACGGTCAGACCGGTGCCGGTGGCAGCGGAACGACCATCACCGGAACGATCCCGGCGCAGGCGAGCGCTTACTCGCTGACCGCGATCGTCGCCGGCGGAGGGGTCCGCGGCTGGACCACCGGTGGTGCGGGAGGATCCGGGAGGGTTCCCGGCGGTGCCGGAGGAAACCGCGGAGACAGCGGCGCCGGGTCCGGCGGCGGCGGAGGCGGCGCCAG